>JBKJSI010000270.1:0-5697 GCA_046595915.1 Pirellulaceae bacterium | reverse complement strand
TGCTCTCGCCGGATGCAAATAGGCGGCGAGACCAGTTGTTGCTGAAGGCGCCGGATGGATCGAGGCGCTCGCGAATGGCGGCGAAGTCATTCCAGTGCGGGTATTCCTTAGGCATTGATTGATGGCCGCTTGGGCAGTGTTTTCCCCAGTGGGCGCGGGCGCTAGAGAGTTTTGTCAGGCACTCGGTCAAGAGTTCGCTCATTTGAAAGAAGCCTGCGCGCTGCGACGGCCAAGCGTAGCTGATGAGGCTGATGGCGTAGGAATCTTCTGTCAGGCCGCTCGACATCGATACGAGGGCGTCATCGGGCATGACGCGGCGGATGCAGATGGGGTAGTGATGTTGATAGACGCCGCGGGCGGCGGTGATCTTTGCGAGTAGTTCAGCGGGGAGCTTCGTGGCGACACTTGCGGGTGGATCGAGAGTTTCGCCGCTGAGTGTTCTTAATAGCCAGGTTGTGAATGTCAGGGCGTTGTTGAGGCGCGAGCGCGTAACGAAAAGTTCGATTTCGATGTGGCGAAAGAGTTCGTGCTCCATTGTCAGTTGGCGGTCGGCGCGGTCAGTGACTTTCCAGCCTCGGGGGAGCGTGAAGGGGACGATGTGGCGGAAGAAGATGGGCGTGCAAAACCGGGGCAAGATTTTCGCGAGCGGCCAGACGGCTAAGTGCAGGCCGATGTCGAGGCCCAAATGCCAATAGGTTCGGTAAAGCCAAGCAAGTTTGCTCCGGGGACCGGGGACTTCGCGGCGACGTTGGGCGTAAAAATCCCAACTCCAGGGCATGAGGAAGAACTGTTGTAGATCGAACTCGTTTTCCTTCGCGAGAACCTCTTCGACGGTTGTAAAGCGGCGGAAGTGTTCTTCGATGAAGTACTGTTTACGGATGGCCACTCGCACGGAGGTGACTATTCCAAGGCTGCCGAGGCTGCAGCGGGCGGCGCGGAGGTCGTCGCCTCCATCAATCGCGGTGATTTTTGGTGCGCCGGTTTCGGAGTCGAAGTGCGCGAGCCGTACAGCAGTGATAAAGTGCGAGGTGCTGGGTCGGCCTGAGCCGTGTGTGCTGGTGGAAATCGCGCCGGCGATGGTTTGCTCGGTGATGAGGCCCAGGGAGTTGAGCATGTAGCCGCCTTGGCGGTTGAGCTCATTCAAGACTTGCTTGATCTGGCAGCCGGCGCCGATTTCGGCGATGGCAACTTCGCCGCTTCCGACGACCGTGACTTGGTTCATGTTGCGAAGGTCGATTAGCACGTCTTCTGATTCGGCGGCGGGGCTCCAGGAGTGGAGGCGGCCGATGGCGCGGAAGCGGCGTCCGCGATGCGTTTCGAGAATGCGGAGTAATTCCGCTTCGCTGGCGGGTGAATAGATTTCCTTCGGCTGGAATGTGATGTTGCGGCCGAAATTCGTAACTTGCTTGTTGGCTTTGGTGTCGCTCATTGAACTATCTCGCCCGAGTGGTTGGGCGAGGATAGATCAGTGAGTTGCCTGACGCCACTGGCTACTTCGAGACAGGCACGGCGCCGGACTTTGGTTTGGTCATCGGTCGTGAGGCGGCGCGGGCGATCTTTTCGCCGATGAGGGCGATTTTGTGGTCCTTGAGGCGTTTTTCGTTGAGCCAGTAGGGGCTCGTGATTTCGTTGAAGGCGTGGATCGCGGCTTGGATTCCCTCGGCCCAGGCGACGGCGATCAGCTTGATGTCGCCATGTACATCGCCGACCGCGAAAATGCCTCGGCGGCTGGTTTCGAAGTAGGGATCGACGCTGATGCTGCCGTCGTCGTTGAGCGTGAGGTTGAGGCGCTGAAACGTGTCTTTGGCGGAGAGGAAGCCGATTTGCACGATGGCCAGCGAGCAGAGCAGCGGCCCACCTTGGTTCAGGGCCAGTTCGATGCGATCGCCGACGAATTTGGCTGCTGTGATTTCGGTGGATAGGTGAATGCGCCCGCCGGATTCGATGATGTTTTGGACGCTGTCGGCTTTGCCATTGGGCTCGTCGGCGCGGACCAGTAAGTCGACTTGGCCGCCGCGGGCGAGCACCATCAATGCCGCGTCGAGCGCGGAGTCACCACCGCCGACGACCGCGACGGTGCGGCCTTCGTAGTCGCCGATCTTGGGGACTTTGTAATGGACATTCGACGTCGCCAGGGCGTCGAGCGCGGGAAGCTTGCGGGGAAAATGGAGCAAGCCGCAGGCGATGATCACTTTGCGGCAGAGGTATTCGCCTTTCGACGTGCGCACGCGCTTGAGTTGATCCTCGGAAACGACTTCGTCGGTGTCATCGATGCCGACGAGTTCTTCGTTGAAACGGAATTGCACGAGGGCGTCGACCGCCTGGCGGTAGGTGCGCTGCGAAAGCTCTTCGCCGCTGATGCCCTCGGGGAAGCCGGGGATGTCGACGATTTTTTTGTCGGCGTAGAGAAACTGCGGCTGGCCGCCGGCGCGGTCTTTGGCTTCGATGACGAGGGTGGTGAGCGCCCGGTGGGCGGTGGTGAGGCTCGCCGCCAGGCCGGCGGGGCCGGCGCCGATGATGACGACGTCCCAATAGGGGAGATTTTCGAAATCGAGGTCGGGGCGGAGTTGGGTTACTTTGAAGTCGGACATGCGCTGGATCCTGCGGGCGAAACGAAGGCAGACCAGGATGATAAATCGGGCATTGGGAAGCCTAGATTGTAAGCGATCGACTTTGCGCGAAATCGCGCGGGTCGGGCAATTTGGGTTCCGGGCGGCGGGCAATCCTGGTAAAGGAGTGCGATGGGTTTGAAAAAGCCCTTGTTTTTCCAAACTTGTAGTCTTGCAGTCTTGCGCGCTCTCGGGCGGCACGCATGTTTGCGAGCATCTTTGCGTGCATCTTTGTAAAAGCTATTTGCTGATAAGGGTTTACGGCAAGTCGTTGTGCAAAATGGCTTGTTTTTGCAACATGATCAAGATGCTCAAGATGATCACTATCTGGGGCAAGTTGATCACAACATGCTCAAGATGATCAGGTTGGTTCGACTGTTTTGGGCACGTTGAATTGGAGTGAAAAGCGATCTGCTCATGAGCAGATTTCATGGGAAGGCGACGCGTCTGGTCTGCCTACGGCTTCGGATCGACGCGAATGCCTAGTTTTTTCAGTTCTTCTGCTTGAGCCTTGCCGGCGTCGGATAGGGGGTTGCCTTCCAGGTAAAGCCTGACAAAAGGGGCGAAACGTTTCTTGCCTTCGAGGTCTTTTTTGCACATGTCGACTAAGACGCTCAAGTCGGTGATTTGATTTTTTCCGAGCAATAGAAAATCAAACTCAGTTAGGCCCGCCAAGGGAGCGAGATTGGCGATTTGATTTTCGGTGAGATCTAGCGTTTCGAGCTTTTTGAGTGTAGCGAGGGCGTCGAGATTGGTGATTTTGTTGCCATCGAGATAAAGTGACCAGAGTTTGGTGAGGGAGCCGACCGGGGCGAGGTTTTCGATTTGGTTTTTCGAGAGGTACAGCGAGCGCATGTTTTCGAGTTTGGCGAGTGGCGCTAGTTCTTTGACTTGATTGCCGGTGAGCTCGAGATATTGCAGCGCTTTGAGTTCAGCGACGGGCGCGATATCGGCGATTTTGTTTTTCGCCAAATTGAGCAATTGAATCTGTTTTAAGTCCTTGATCGCCGCGATGTCGGTGATTTCATTTTCTTCGAGGTCGAGCAAGGCCAGGCTTTTGCACTTTTCTAAGCCCGCCAGATTCGTGATTCCCTTTTTCTTGCCGACGATCGTGGAAATCGTTTCGACATCTTTTTCGACGAGCGGCTGGTCGTTGTTGCGCTTTTCGAAAACGTATTGCCGGATCACCTTTTCGAGGTTTTTGTCGGGGAAGAGGTCTTGAGCCGGGGCTTGGCTGGCGAAATGGAGGACTAATGCGAGCGACAACGCGGCGACGAGAGAAAAACAACGCATGGCGGCGAGACCCCTGGAGAGAGGGTGGTAGGATTATGGGCGGGAAATTTGCTTGGCGGGGACTTTTTCGAACCGGCTTATCAGCGGCGAAATAGCTGAGAATAGCCTAATCAGGAAAGTCGCTGGCCGCCACCTCGCGAAAATCGCGGCGGCTGCGGATTTTTGGCCGACCATGGTGAGCGAAAATGGACAACTCTCCGCGTATCGGGCGAATTTTGTTGACGGCGTTTGATGCGTATGCCGATGGCGGGAATATTTATCGCCAGAATGCGAGTCGATTAGCGCTCGAATACCTTTTGTTACAGCCGCCTCAGGGTGTTCTTCTCGAAACGCGGATCTATCCGGTTGAGTTTGGGTCGATTCGTGAGCGGGTTGAAAGAGATATCGCTTGTGGATTCGACGCAGTGATTCTCACGGGTCAGGCGCCGAGTAGTGATTTCATTCGGCTGGAGATGCGGGCGAAAAATATCGGGC
Source organism: Pirellulaceae bacterium (assembly GCA_046595915.1). Taxonomy (GTDB): domain Bacteria; phylum Planctomycetota; class Planctomycetia; order Pirellulales; family Pirellulaceae; genus JBKJSI01. The sequence continues at coordinate 1,321 of JBKJSI010000270.1, read as the reverse complement.
GCGATCCGAATGGTTTTAGCGGGCAGTTTCCGCTGGCGCTGGATGGTCCTGCGTCATTGGCAGCGACGATTGATTGGGCCAAAATTTTGGCGGCAACGTCAGGCGGTGGAACGCGAGTCGCGATTTCAGATGATGTGGGCGATTATTTGTGTAATGCGGCGCTCTACTTTGCGATTTTGGCGGCGGAGCGGAGATGGAAATCTGGGGCGGGCGATTTTTTGACGCGAGTTGGGTTTATTCACGTGCCGCTGGCGCCGTCGCAGGTTTCGGCGGGGTCGGCGTCGATGCCGACGGAAGAGACGGCGGATCGACTGAAGGAGATTATCGAAGCACTGGTGCGATTACAAAAAGCTCGCGTCGCGGGAGCGACGGCGACTACGTAGCTCCGCCGACTGGGAGCTTTTGAATTTCGAGATTAAGCGGCTGCGTTTTTCAGAGCTTTTTTCACGCCGACGTAGGCCATGTGCGATTTGATGCATTGGCTGCGGAATGCTTCGGGGCGGGAGACGCCTTCTAAGCGAAATGTTTCGGCGGGGCCTTGTTTGAAGATCAGGTTACCGGCGCTGTACCAGGCCTGGCCGGGGGCGACTTCGATTTCGATGGAGTCGAAACGGTCGAGCTCGATCGACTTAAATGCTTCACGCATTAGGCCGCGTTCTTCGATCACTCGGCGATTGGTGAGGCGATAGCAGGTGCCGACGACCGGCAGTAAACGCCAGAAAAAGAGCAAAAGTGCGTGTGGGATCGAAGCGAGAACAATGATGTTGCCCAGAGTGACGGGCCAGACGCCGAGTTCGATGGCGTAAAGGGAGCCTAGCCAGCGCCCGGAAGGATAGAGTGCGTTCGAGGGCCACACCGACATGACGGTGACTTCTTTTTCTTCGGTGGGAGCGACGCCGGCGATCGATGAAAGCATGGTATTTGGATAGCCGCGAAAGTGATTTTCGATAGAGAGAGAAAATTACCACTGGGGGCGGGAAACGAGAAGCGGTGTGGGTGGGAATCGTGCGAAAAAGCAAGTTTTGCGAATGGTCGAGCGGTCAATAAAAGCGTCCAGTCGGCGGAGCGACTGGGCTACGTAAGAAGCCATCGTAGCGATCAAGAAACAAAAAAACCCGCCCGGGCTGGTTTGCCCCGGACGGGTTTCTATCAATACAAGTTGGTAGTTTTGCCTCACACTAAGTGAATAGTGTTTAGCTGATCTTCTTTTTTTATTGGACTTCGTGCCACTAACATCGCGATGTGATGAGATCACAAAGCGAGATCATTATCCTAGAAAGGAGGCGATCCAGCCGCAGGTTCCCCTACGGCTACCTTGTTA
>JBKJSI010000880.1:0-4492 GCA_046595915.1 Pirellulaceae bacterium | reverse complement strand
GGCTCGTGCTGCTTGATCTTCCGGCGGGGGTGGTGAGTGAGGGGAATGCGTTTGATTAGCTATGGCGCGTCGAGAGTTAATTGGCCGCGCACCATGATGCGGTAGCCGCCGCGGAGTAGGACACGGTCGTTAACCAGTTCGACCGCGACGAAGCCGCCTCGGGGAGAGGCTTGGTAGGCGAGAAGCGGGTTTTTGTTGAGCTTTGATGTCCAGTAGGGTGTAAGACAACAATGAGCGGAGCCCGTGACCGGATCTTCATTGACACCTGCGGCGGGAGCGAAGAAGCGGGAAACAAAGTCGTATTCTTCAGCTTCCCCTTTGGCGGTGACAATGACGCCGCGGACGTCGACTTTGGCGAGTGAGGGCATGTCGGGCTTGAGGCTGCGGACGATCGATTCATTTTCGACTTCGACGAGCAGGTCGAAACGGCTGCGGCCGATGTAGGTGGCTGAAGTGAGGCCGAGGGATTCTAAAAGGCCGGGAACTGCGGTGGCCGGGGTTGGGGGTGTGGCGGGGAAGTTGAGTTCGATTTCTTCGCCTCGTGGCGACGCGGTGAGCTTACCGCTGCGGGTTTCGAATTCGATCGTCTTGCCTTTTTCGGCGGCGCCGTGATCCCAGAGGGCGGCGGCGGTGGCGACGGTGGCGTGTCCGCAGAGGTCGACTTCGACGCCGGGGGTGAACCAGCGGAGGTTCCAGCCGGTTTTTGCTTTCAGCGCGAAAGCAGTTTCGGCTTGATTCATTTCCATCGCGATCGATTGCATGAGCGCGGAGGGGAGTTCTTCGCTCAGGATGACGACGCCTGCGGGGTTGCCGGTGAAGGGAGTGCGGGCGAAGGCGTCGACGAGATAGAAGGGAACTGTCGTGGGCATGGGGGCTCGCCGGGGTTGTGCGGTATGTTGTTGAATGAGGTGGTGGTCAATGAATGGCCAAGACACCAAAGGTATGGTTTTAGTTCGCTTGCGATCGAGGTTTTGATGTCTGCTGATTCGAGTGGGTTCTTCGATTCGATTTCGAGTGAGTATACGGACCAGATTCGGCGGTGCGTGCCACGATACACAGAAATGCTGTGGGCGGTGCTCGATTATTTGCCGAAGGATTTGGCGCCGCAGCGGATTTTGGAGCTCGGGTGCGGCACGGGGAATTTGACGCTCAAGCTGGCGGAGAAATACCCGGAGGCGGAGTTACATTTGGCCGATTTTTCGGCGGGGATGATTGCACAGTGCGAGGCGCGAGTAGGCGCCAAGGCGAAGATAGTGCCACATATTCGCGATTTTCGTGAGCTGCATTTTGAGCGAGAGTCGCTTGATCTCGTGGCGTCGACGATTTCATTACATCACTTAACGGATGGCGAGAAGCAGGCGCTGTTTGACAAGATTCTTCATTGGCTGCGCCCGGGCGGGGTGTTTGTGTTTAGTGATCAGTTTGCAGGGAAGACGGAAGAGATTTATGGAAAGCATCAGGAGCATTGGCGGGCGGCGGCGAAGGAACTCGGTGCGACAGATGACGAGTGGGCGGCGTGGATGGAGCATCAGGCGGCGCATGATCACCATAGCCCGATCTTCGATCAGATGCAGTGGCTGGCGGAAGCGGGGTTTGTGGAGATCGATTGTCCTTGGCGGTATTTGCTATGGACAGTTTTGATGGGGAGGAAAGTCCATCGCACAGATGGCCAGGGATCAACTTAGGCCGGCGTAGCCAGAATCAAGGGAAATAGGAAATGCGGCTCACGATGAAGTCACGGAGGGCGCTAGAGACATGCGGATGAATTGAAGGGATGATGCGGATGGGGATTATCGGGTGGTTTTGAAGTGGAGCGTAATACTTGGTGCGTCTTGCGGCTGCGCCGCCCAGGTTGTTGAGTCCAACCTTGGCTAACCCGATTGAGATGTGAAGCTTTATTGCAGCAAATTCGTCAGACGGGAGTTGACCTACGAAATGAGGGGCGGGCTATTCGCCTCGCACGTCGCGGCGGAGGTTTTTCTTTTTGGAGGTGCTTTCTTTGGCTTTGAGGCGGCGTTCTTTGGAGCCTTTGCTCGGTTTGGTGGGGCGGCGTTTTTTGGGGGCGGTCCAGACGGACATGATCATTTCGCGGAGCTTCGCCAGGCAGTCTTCTTGATTGCTGCGCTGGTCGCGGGTGAGTTGGCTGGCGATGACGACTTCGCCTTCATTGGTTAAGCGGCTGGCGTATTGCGTGAGGAAGCGTTCTTTGACTCGATCGGGAAGGCGCGTTGTATCGCGGGCGTTCCATTTGAGTTGGGCTTTGCTGCTGACCTTGTTGACGTTCTGCCCACCGGGACCGCTGCTGCGGGAATATTGGAGGTGGAGCTCGTCTTTGGGAATTTCGTGGGCTTGAGGTAGTTCGATCATGGGAGTTTAGCCACAGATGGACACAGATGAACGCGGATGAATACAAAATACCGATGGATGGATTTACTTTACCACGATGGGGAGCATTTGGAGTGGTCCTTTGTGTTCGGGACAGAGTTGCGCGGCGTAGGCGGCGGCGTCAATTTGGTCACAGTGGGAGTAGTTTTCGCCGTCCCAACGGAGGAGCTCACTGATGAGTTGGTTCACGCCGCTCGATTTGATTTTGGGTAGATAGACTTCGCCGCGCTCGAGCTTTTTGAGGAGCGGCGTTGCGCGGGTAATTTTATCTTTGCCCTTGGTGTGAATGAGCACAATCGGGATTTTGGATTTGAGAGAGTCCTGGGCGGCGATGCCGAATTTTTCATTTTCGATGTGGATCGAGTCGGGTTGCCATTCTTCGTTCAATTTCTTGAGTCGTTCACATAGTTGATCGAAGGCAAGTTGCTCATGGTAGGCGGCGATAAGGACAAGGTAGGGTGCGCTGGCTAAGCGGGAGTAGGTCCAGACTTGAATCGCTGAAGCGCTGCGGGCGCCGGCTTTGGCGGAGCGGCTGTCGGTGCCGGCGGGATCGATCGTCATGATGCGTTTCAAATTACGGCGATCGAGTTCGGCGATGAGTTTGTGTTCGCGGCTCCAGAGGCGGAAGAGGTCGCCATCTTGCGTGTAGTCGCGGAGCCAATCTTCCTGGACGATACCGCGTTCGGCTGCGTCCCAATCGCCGAGGAGCATTCTTTCGCGCCAGACGGGAGAGAGATGTTCTAGGCTTTTTGTGTATTCCTCTTTGGCAATGCCGGGGTTGTCGCGAAGATGAGCCGGGATGAAGGCGTGTTGATCGCTCCAATAGATTTCGGTTGCTAGATCTTTGACGCCATATTTTTCGCCGGCACTCACAAAACGCTGCTTCACCCAGTCGTGGCCTTTGCCGCCGGGGTTGCTGGCGGATCGCATGCGGAGAGGAACCTCCATATTGGTGCGCTTTCGGAGGCGACTGAAGAGGAAGAGATAGTCCTCCTCGGGAAACTCGGTGAGCTCGTCGAAGGCGATGAATTGATATTCACTGCTGCCGTAACGGAATTTGTCGATTGAATCGCCGAGGTAGCCGAACGTGATCGTGGCGGGGGCGCCGTCGGTGGGGAAGGACCACTGCGTTTTCGTGGCGTTCCATTTGGCTCCTTTGTCGAGGAGCCATTCTTGCGAGCGGGGAATGAGTCCACCGGAAAGGCCAAGGCGGCGCGTGTCTCGGCGGAGAATGAGCGCGGAGTAGCCGGGAATATGAACGAATTGCAGCGCGGCCATGAGGAGAGCTTGGCTTTTGCCGCCTGCGGCTGCGCCGCCATAGAAGGCTTCGAGGCAATCGAGTTGCAAAAATTGCATCTGCTTTTTCCAAGGGCGAAAAGGCGAGTATTGCCGCAATGTGCGCCACGCTTCAAAAGTGATTGCTGAATGTGGATTTGTGGAGGTGATTTTGCTTTGCATGATTTCTGTTCCTTTTTGTGCGTTAGGCGGCGGCGAGGGCGATGGCGTTTGGCTCTGGCGCAAACTCAAAAGTTGCGGTAAGTCTGCCGCGGGAAGTTTGAAGGGGAGAATTTCCGATTTGGCGGGGTGGGTCGGTGACGAGGCGGCGGCCTCGGTTGCGCCAGTGCTGTGAGCGCTCGAGAAAATGGACGAGCGCGGGGTGGCTGGTGGTGATGTGGACGCGGTAGCCTTCGTCGCGCTCAGCAGTTGCGACGCGATCGAGCAGTTTTCCGCCGATGCCGAGGCCTTGGTAGTCGGGGAGGGTGACTAAGCGGGTGATGCGATGGATCTCGGGACGACCGAGCATGGAGATGACTGCGCAGAAGGCGACGGGCTCATGCTCTTCGAGGGCGGCGTAGCATTTTGCCGCGCAAGAGAGGGAGCCGCTTAGATAGTGATGCTTGGCAAAACGCGACCAATGGGAGCGATGGCAGCGGTGGGCGGCAAGTTGCAATGAGGGTCGCCGAAGTCGCCTCCAGTGGAGGGTTTTTGTTGTCATGTCGACGGTCCAATCGGGTGCGATCCACTCCCTGCGCGTTTTACGCGGCGATTTTTGCGGGGGTTTTCGGGATTTCCACGGGAGTTGCGGTTTCGCGTTGACGTAGCGCCA
>JBKJSI010000659.1:0-2837 GCA_046595915.1 Pirellulaceae bacterium | reverse complement strand
GGCCAGGATTCCCGCTTGCGTTGCGGCTAAAACTAAATGCCGATCGCCGTTGCGAGCGACCTGGCTGGCGAGCCAGAGGATGTTATTGGCTCGCTCGATGCTGCGAGTCAGGAAGATCACCCGAAAATAGGGCCGCACACCCGTGCCGCGCGTCTTCCAACCCTGCCACACCACATCTTGATAACTTTCATAGCCGGAGAGTTTGGTGCGGATCGATTGCACGTGATCGGTGGTCAGCGTCTCGGTGCTGTTGTCGATCTCAAACAGGCAGTTGAAGAGTCGGCCATCGCGGTGAAATTGAAAGTGGCAATCGGGAACCACCTTTCCGGCCCCGGTCTCTAAATGAAGCTGCCCATCGCCATGAAATCCGGTAATTTCGACGCGAGCCCGATGCGCTGCGGCCGTCAAATGAACAATGATGTCGGCGACGGCGCAAACATGTTCGAAACGCGCCGTAGCGATCGCCTCGAACCGAGAGCGATGGGGCAATGCAACGTCAGCGCCATGCAGATACCTCCAACCGGTCGGCGTCAGCTTGTACCAGTTCAACGGACCGCCAACGATTTGCGCGACGGGAAACGGGCGAATCAGGCCATGCGCTGCGAGCGTTTGCAGGCGTTCGCGAGTCCGCCGCTCATCGCGAAAACCCTCAAGGTCGGTCGCCTGGCTGACTCGATAGAGATGTTGGCTGGTGGCGGGCGTTCGGTCGAGAAGCCGCAAAATCGCCACATCGCGGGCAGGAAGGGTAACGGCATTTGGCATGGGTAATGCGCCAAGGGTAGCATGGTCGCACAACACCCGCAGCCATTATGAATCAGCCCGGCTATATCAACATCGACGAACTCCAGGCCTCCACGTCGCTGGAGGAAGCCGCCGCCAAGTGCGGCATTCCGCTTGAAGTCAAAGGAAGCGGTCCCGAAATTCGGATCGATTGCCCGTTTGGCTGCGCAGGGGATCACGCCGGCCGCAAGGAAGTGGCGATCAACACTGACAACCCGCAAAAGGTGTTCATGTGCCATGCCTATGAATGCCGCTTTCGCGGCAATCTGCTGACGCTGCTGCATGGCTGGTCCACGGGTCGCAAACCTGCGGGCGACAAGCTCAAAGGCGAAGAATTCCAGCGCGTCAAACGAATCCTCGGCGGCCAGAACCAGACTGCCCCAGCGTCACGCCCGGCCCGCGCACCTGCTGAAACTACTCCTGAACTGCAGCAATTCAACGCCCCGCTGGCCGCCTCGGCGGAACCCAAGGTCCGTGAGTTGCACAATATCGACCAAAAGTTCATTGTCGATCCCGCCAACATGAATCCGGCCGCCGCGGCTTACATCCGTCGCCATAGCGTTCTTACTTCCGAGTCGCTCCAGAAATGGCGCGCGGGCTATCTCCCGAACGACGGGGGCGGCGACAAGCGGGGCTGGAGCCTCCGCGGCGGCATTATTTATCCGGTGCTCTCCGAAGAGGGCCAGGTCTTGGCCTGGGTGGGTCGCGACGTGCAATTCGAGCAGAAGGAGCGAGAATTCTCGGCGCTAACGCACGCCGAGCGCAGCGCCCAAGAACCTCCCGCCAAGCACCGCTTCCCCAAGGGATTTCAGCGCGGGCTAGAGCTGTTCGGCCAACAAGCCAGCCGCCTTAAGGAACCGGGCTATCGCGAGTTCATCGCCCGGCATGGGTTGATAGTCTGTGAGGGGTTCAACGACGTTACGGCCCCGTGACAAGTGCTAATGCTGGTGAGGGAATCGACTTGGTTCGTCGAATTCGAAATAAGTTCGCTCATGGGGCTGCACCGTTGCCTCAGCGAGATGATTGGAATGGTAATGATTCTGTCTACAACCAATTGGTGCGATTGAGTTGCCAGATGGTGCTCCTCACAATTCAGATGTTGATGCGCGTCCACTTTGAAGGCCAATCCTTCGAGATCGAGATCTACGAGCTTGGGTCGGGCGCGGACAATGTTTATGAGGTTCATTCGCTATTAGAGACATTGCATCTGCTGCCCGTTGAATCGAGCGCTGATTTGGATGGCGACCTGGCATAGGCCGTTCGGTCAGCGACGGGATCCGACAGATCAATCTTCAGGAAGAGCAAAAGGCAAAATGGCACCCATATATCTTGACTACAACGCTACTACACCGCTCGACCTAAGAGTGTTCGACGCGATGAAGAGATGGTTTCTCGAAGAACCCGGGAATGCGGGAAGTAGGACTCACGTCTATGGGCAGCGGGCAAAGGACGCAGTCGAAAAGGCCCGCAGTACCATCGCGGCGCTTTTCGGGGCTACACCAGAAGAATTGGTTTTTACCAGTGGCGCAACTGAGAGCAACAATATCGTGCTTCTTGGGATCGCTAAGTACGGGGAAGCGACAGGGAAGAAACACATCATCGCTACAGCAATCGAGCACAAGGCGGTGCTAGAACCGCTGGAGTACTTACGCCGCCAAGGTTTTTCCGTTGACCTTACACCGGTGACACGCGGTGGATTCGTCGATCCGAATGAAATTCGCGATCGCGTTCGTAGGGACACACTGCTCGTCTCGGTAATGCATGCCAACAACGAAACAGGTGTTTTGCAGCCGATTGCGGAAATTTCCGCGATTGCGAAGGAATTTAATGTGCCGCTTCACATTGATGCAGCACAGACCTTCGGAAAAGAGGTGGAAACCCTCCGAAATCTTGACTGCGATTTCGCATCAGTCAGCGGGCACAAGATCGGCGGTCCGAAGGGGCTCGGAGCTCTTCTGGTTCGTCGCCGACCAGGATCGAAGAGGACAATTGACGCACTAATTTTCGGTGGAGGACAAGAACGGGGGTTGCGTCCGGGCACGCTTCCGGTACCGCTC
>JBKJSI010000524.1:0-16898 GCA_046595915.1 Pirellulaceae bacterium | reverse complement strand
CGGCGCTATGTGCCGACGGACCCGACAGCCGCAGGATGGAAACACCCGCCTTGCCGCGCGCGCTGGCCAAGGCATAGATCGTAGCCATGATCCGATAACCCTTTGAACCTGATGGATTTCAGGTATTCATGGAATCGAAGAACTCGGCGTTCGACTTGGTTTGCCGCAATTTCGAGATCAGGAATTCAATGGCATCGGTGGTCCCCATCGGATTCAGGATCCGGCGCAGCACGTAGGTCTTCTGCAGATCCGATTTCTCGACCAGCAGATCTTCTTTCCGTGTGCCGGATTTCAGAATATCCATCGCCGGGAACACCCGCTTGTCGGCAACTTTGCGATCCAGCACGATCTCACTATTACCGGTGCCTTTGAATTCCTCAAAGATCACCTCATCCATTCGGCTGCCCGTCTCGACCAACGCAGTCCCGAGAATGGTGAGCGAACCGCCTTCCTCGACCTTGCGGGCCGAGCCAAAAAACCGCTTCGGCTCTTGCAGTGCATTCGCATCGAGTCCGCCGGAGAGCAGTTTCCCCGAAGGCTGGCACTCGGAATTCCAAGCTCGCGCAAGTCGTGTAATCGAATCGAGAAAGATCACCACGTCATGGCCATACTCGACCATTCGCTTGGCCTTCTCGAGCACCATCTGCGAAACTTGCACATGCCGCGTCGGTGGCTCATCGAAGGTCGAACTGATCACTTCGCAGTTTTTACCTTTCACGCCTCGCTCCATGTCGGTGACTTCTTCAGGCCGCTCATCGATCAGCAGCATGATCACGTAGACATCGGGGTAATTGGCAAGCAAACTCTTCGCCATCCGTTGGAGCATGATTGTCTTACCCGCGCGCGGCGGACTGACAATCAACCCACGTTGGCCAAAGCCAATGGGCGTCAGCATGTCGACAATGCGCGTCGAGTGATCCTTCGCATCCGATTCCATGCGAATCCGCGACTTGGGATGCAACGGTGTCAAATCATCGAACCAAACTTTGTTCGAGACCTGATTCGGGTCGCAAAAATTCACCGCCTCCACGCGCAGCAGCGCGAAGTATCTCTCGTTCTCCTTCGGCGGGCGAATTTGGCCCGAGACCGTCGAGCCCGTCCTCAGTCCAAATCGCCGAATCTGACTCGGTGACACATAGATGTCATCCGGGCACGAGAGATAGTGATAATCGGGGCTGCGCAAAAACCCAAAGCCATCCGGCAATATCTCTAGCGTCCCCTCGCCATACATCAGCCCATTGAGCTTCACCCGATTCTTCAAGATGTGAAAAATCAGATCTAGTCGCTTGAGCCCCGTCGCATCTTCGAGATTTTCTTTCTTCGCTTCGTCTTGCAACTCGGACATTCCCATTCGCTGGAGTTCCGAGAGATGCGTATCCCCCTGCTTGATCTGCTCATACCGCTTGTGGATCTCGTCATTCTGAAAGTCGAGATCGTCCCCGTAGTCGGCGCTGCCTTTAGTATTATGGCCTATGGGATCATTGCCATTGTTGGAGCTATGACCATTCGAATTGGGTGTGTTAGCCATCCGCGATTCCTGACCGGTGTTCTGGACCGGCGGAGACGAGTCCTGCGGCGCGCGCCGGCGCGTCAGCGGACCTTCCCCAAGGGGAAGCGGTGTATGCGAAGGATCAAACATCGATTTGGGGCGTGTCATGGCGGGAGGCTCGGATTGAGCAAAAGCGAAAGGCCCCTCGCAAAAGGAGGGCGCAAGGCGGTGGGAATCGAAAACATGGAAGTGGACGAAAAGCGAAGTGCCGACTGCCGCACGCCGTACAATCTCGCGAAGGAGAGAGGTGAGGTGGCGATACCGCGAGGAAAGGTGACGCGGCGGCAAAATCGGGGTAGGTGGGACTCTTTTGTTTTACCTCACCGGGGGCAGCGTCGTCGAGCGAAAAACGGTCAAATCCGCTCACCCGGAACCGACATTTCTCGAAAAATCGCACCAGCGGCAAGGAGTTCTTCGCGGAGCGGCAGGAAATATTCCTTAAAACGCATCCTGTGGTAAGAATCCACCTAGGCCTTCGATTCTCAATCTGCTCACAAATCCAGCCCACCAAATTCCTTAGCGACCTGATCTCGAGTGACATTTTGGTCGCCCGAGTTGTCGATCACGGTGTCGCACAGGCTTTTCCGCCATTCCAACGAATCCTGCGCCGCTTCGTATGCTTCTAGCTGTTCCGCCGTCCAGCCCCGCGCAGCAACCCTTCGCACCCGCTCCGCCTTGGGACACTCCACAAACCAAAGCCGGTCACATTTCTTGTCCCAGCCAGTCTTGGTCATCACCGGCGCATCAAGCACAGCAACTTGGACCAGCCCTTCCGTTCGCAAACGCTCTAACTCAGAAAATAGTCGCACACCAATTCTAGGGTGCGTCAGTGCTTCCAAGAATTTCAAGTCCTCTTTCGCGCCTAGTGTATCGCAAAAAACGATCTTCGCCACTTCGCGCCGATTCACCGTCCCATCCTCACAAAAGATCATTTCGCCCCACCGCGCACGAAGGGCTTGCTTCACTTCCGCTTCTTCCAGCACCAAATGTCCCATCCGATCGCCATCGAGAATGACGGCCCCAAGCCGCGCGAGTTCATTCGCGACGAGGCTCTTGCCGCTGCCGATGCCGCCGAGGATTCCGATCAAGATCATTCAGTCAATGCTCCAGCCGCTGGTCACTCGTCAGTTGACTCGCAACTCGCCCAATTCAACCCAATCTTCACATCAATCTCGAGCGGCGCCGTAAATCCTTCGAACGTCCCCATCTCCTCCTTAACGAGTGCAATGAGCCGCGACTGTTCTTCCGGCGGAAACTCGAATACGAGCTCGTCATGCACCTGTAGCAGCATCTTCGCTTGAAAATGCTCGCTCTTGAGTCGCCGATGAATGCCGATCATCGCCTTCTTAATCATATCGGCTGCCGAACCTTGAATGACCGAATTGATCGCAATCCTCTCCGGCAGCGTCTTCTGTTTTGAACTCGCTCGCACCGCTTGGGGGCGCACTCCATCTACGGGCCGCCGCCGTCCCAGGATCGTCTCGACATACCCCTTCTTCCGGCACTCATCGAGCACCTGGTCCATGAACTTGCCAACTGACGGGTATTGCGCGAAATAGGCCTCGATAAAGGTCGTCGCTTCTTGTTGTGAGATATCGAGCGCTTTGGAAAGTCCAAACGCACTCTGACCATAGATGATGCCGAAGTTGATTGCTTTCGCCCGTCGTCGCATTTCGCGATCGACATCGGTGGTCGCCACCTTGTGGACCTGAGCCGCAACGCGAGTATGAATGTCCTCTTTGTCGCGAAACGCGGCCAGCAACGCCTCATCCTGACAAAAGTGCGCCAGCACTCGCAGCTCGATTTGTGAATAGTCCGCCGAAAGGAGCTTCCAGCCATCATGTCCGGGCAGAAACGCCGAACGAATATCGCGGCCTTGCTCGGTACGAATTGGAATATTTTGAAGATTAGGGTCGGTGGAACTGAGTCGACCAGTGGCGGCCACATCTTGCTTGAGGGAAGTGTGAATGCGCCCCGTCGCGGGAATCACCTGCTCGGGCAACGAATCGACATAGGTGCTCTTGAGCTTCGCAATCTGGCGATATTCCATGATCTTACGCGGAAGGGGATGCAGCTTGGCAAGATCCTCCAGCACTTCGGCATCGGTGCTCGGCCCGGTCTTGGTTTTCTTCAGCACCGGCAACTTGAATTCATCAAACAATAGCGCCGCGAGTTGCAGCCGCGAATCGATATTGAATTCGCGCCCGGCGATGTCATAAATCTCGGCTCGCATCAATTCAAGTTGCTTACCGAACTTATCGCCCATCGCCCGTAAGAGCTCGGAGTCGATTCGAAAGCCGTTGTATTCCAGCTCCGCCAGCACTTCGACGAGCGGCATCTCTATTTCATGATAGAGCCGCGAGAAGCCCGATGTCTCGATTCGCTTCTCCAGAATATCGGCGAGTTTGAGCGCCACGTCAGCGTCTTCGGCCGCGTACCAAGCAACCTTCTCGACCGGCGCTTCATCCATCCGCTTTTGATTCTTGCCCGATCCAATCAGCGAATCGATCTTCACCGTCGTGTGTTTCAGGTAGCGAGCCGAAAGTTCATCGAGGTTGTGGTTGCGAATCCCCGGTTCCAGCAAAAAATCGGCCACAAGCGTATCAAATGCAGCGCTGCCAAGATCAATTCCCGCAACGCGCAGCACGATCATGTCATACTTAATGTTCTGCCCAATCTTGGCGATATCCTTTCGCTCGAGCACCGGCTTCAACATTGCCGCCGCTATGGCTGGATCGATTTGCGGATCATCCGGCGGGCCCTTCACTGGCACATAGTAGGCGACATCTGGCTCCCACGAAATTGAGTATCCAACGATCTCTGCCCGCCGGGGATAAGGCGAAGTCGTTTCGGTATCGATCGATAGACGCTTCTGCTTTTGCATCTCAACCACGAGCGCCGCAAGTTGCTCCTCCGTCGCGATCGTCTCATAGCGCACATTCCATGGCGCTTCTTCAAACGAGGGAGTCGAGGCTGGCATTTCTTCAATATCTGATTCGCTGCCTGCATCCTTCTCGCTCGCGATAGCGGCTGGTTCGTTGACTAAATCAGCACCACCACAAAACACCTTGAGCAGCCGCTGCCCCAATTGCCGAAAGCCAAACTCTTGGCACAGCGCATTGACCGCCGCCGCATCGCCGTTGCCGGGCCGCAGTTGCGCCCAATCAAGCTTTATCGGGGCATCATCACGTAGCCGAACCAATTGCCGGCTCAACATCGCTCGCTCGCGCCCTGCGAGTAGATTTTCCTTTTTCTTCTGCCCAGAGACTTCATTGGCATGATCGAGAATCGATTCGAGCGTGTCATACTTTTCAAGCAATTCCTTCGCCGCCTTGGGGCCAATCAACGCAATGCCCGGCACATTATCGACCGGGTCACCCACCATCGCCTGAAAATCAACCACTTGATCAGGCCGAACTCCCCAATCCACCATCAGCTCCGGCGCACCATAAAACAAGTTCTTGCGAATCAAAAAGATCGAAACGCGATCGGTAATCAGCTGGCGACAGTCTTTGTCGCTCGTGACCAAAACACATTTGCCCTGCTGCTCATTCGCCTCCTTGGCGAGTCCCGCCATAATATCGTCTGCCTCAAAGCCAGGGCACTCAAGTACCGGCATCCCTAGCGCGGCGAGAAATCGACGGATGTCACCCACCTGCGACCGCAAATCGACCGGCATCTCTTCCCGATGCGCTTTGTATTCGCCAAACAATTCGTTGCGAAAAGTGACTTCCGAAAGATCAAAAGTGCAGGCCAAGTAATCAGGCTTATGCTTTTCCACGATGTCGCACAGATCTCGCAAATATCCATGCACCGCCGCCACTGGCTGCCCGCGCGGTCCCGTCATCTCGGGCATTGCATGAAAAACCTGGTAAATGAGCGAGTGCGAATCAATCGCAAAAACCGTCCGCCCCGATAACGGCGCCGATTCATCAAATGGCGTTTGCGGCGCCTCTGCCGCAACAGCTGCGGGGGGAAGAGCCGGCTGCTCCGCGGTTTCGAAGAGTTGTCGCTGTTTTTGCGGAGTCGCCATAAAGGTCAAATTTCTATTGGAGCGAACAAACCAGCTGATTTACCAAGGTCATTTCAATCGACATCCCGCTCTGGCTCTACGGGATAGGGCACGGATATACTTTGCCCTTTATTCAATCACTACGCGCAGGACACCCGAGCGCAAGACGTCGAAAGGTCCGGTTTGTCGCATGAGCGGAGCAAAAAATGAACCCGTCTTGGGCCCAATTGCCGCAGGCGCAGTCGTATGCGGCATCGCCGGAGGCGTTCTAGGCGGCCTTACCGCTGCAAGTAGTTGGGTTTCCGCCGATAACGCGAGCGGAATTCTCGCCTCCCTCGGCCTCGGTTTTGTCGGAGCTTTTGTAGGCGGCGTCCTGGCGCTTGGCGTCGGTTTCCTCTCCGCCTGGAATGGCGGTATGGTCGGCTGCCAAGGCGACCGCGACGCCCAGGCGACGATCTGGGGCCTTGTTTCCGGTCTAGTTCTCGGCTTTTTCATCGGTCCCACCCTCGGCGGCCTGGCTGGCGTTCTAGCTCAACAAGTCATCGCTGGAATCTGGCTCGGCGTCTTTGTGGGCCCGCTTGTCGGCCTAGTCGGCTGGCAAGTCGGCTATTGGGGGTGTGATTTTCTTACACCAGATGAGCCCTCGCACAGCCACTAATTAAACTTGAGTCGTAATGGTCCTCGCGCATTGGCCCTCAAAACCCCTCCTATCGCCAAATCGAGCGCCGCGGTAACCCAAATCGGCTGCGAAAGTTACGCGGCCTGGCAAAAGATTGACACTTCGGGGGGGCCTATTTAGACTCGACAGAGAGGTAAGTGGTTTGCAGGTCGCATTTTGCGTCCAGCATTCCCTGCCGCATTTCCGCTTAGTTGTTGCCGCCCATAGACTTGCGACTGCGATGTCCACGTCGGGCGTAACGCCGCTTGGTAGGTTTTGCTCTATCGATGTAATTGCGCCCGTGAGTGATTCGCGGTGCAGGGAGTTCAGCGATTATGGCCAGAGGTGACGGTTCCGGCGGTGTGGGTTGGTTAATCACGTTCGCCTGCTTGGCGCTAGTGGGCCTCGTTGGTACGGGCGTTTTCTTTGTTGATTCTTCCAGCGCCCATAAAGCGGCTGAGTCGGCCGAAAAAGCTAAGCAAGCTGAAACTGCCGCCAAGAACACTTTCAATACCAAGGCAGCAGTATTCAACACGATTATTGGTGGAGCAAACACGAACGCCAATACCGATATCATCAAGACATTGGAGGCGATGCCCGGGGTTGCCGCCTTACCCGGCGACCAGAAGAAGGAAGTCGATAAAGCGATTGCCGACTTCAAGGCCAAGCTAGAGCTCTTTGGCGACAACTTCAAAGACGCCCGAAATCTCAATTCGCTCGTGAGCTATCTGATCGAGGAACTCAATCGAAAGAATGCGGCGCTCGTAGACGAGCAGAACAAAACCAGCAAACTCCTCGGCGACGTTGCCAAAGCGATTGATGACAATAAGAAGATCGCCGAAGCAGCCGTTGAAGGCCAAAAGAAAGCCGAAGCCGACCTGACTGCCGCCCGCGAGGGTTTTGACAAACAGCGTGCAGATCTCGAGGCAAGAATGAACCAACTCGCGCAAGAAAAGGATCGGGTCCAAAAGGAATTTGGTAAAATCGCTGAAATCCAAAAACTACTTGATGCCAAAGAAAAGGATCTCGTAGCGGTGACAGCTCAGCTTGACAAGAAACTTCAAGATGAGCGCAAGGATGATGCCGACCTCGCCAAGGTTCCCGTCGCCGACGTGATCTTCGCCAATCAACTCGCCGACACCATCACCATCAATCGCGGCTTGCAGGATGGCGTTCGACGTCAACAAACCTTTAGCGTTTATGGCAAGGATGAAACCAACATCGCCCGCGCTACGCCAAAGGCCAGCGTCGAAGTCGTGCAAGTCACCGACGCCCATCGCAGCGAGTGCCGAATTATCTCGGGCAAACTCAAGGATCCGATCATTAAGGGAGACGTGCTCTACACGCCAGCCTGGAAACCAGGACAAAAAGTCCACTTCGTGCTCGGCCCCAATATGGATGTCGATGGCGATAACGAAGCCACACCGGAAGAGCTCGAACTCCTCCGCGGCCTAATCGCCCTCAACGGCGGCGTCGTCGATGCCTACGTCGACTTCGACCTTTCAGTAAAGAACGACAAGGAATCAGGCGGCATCGGCTTCCAAACGCGGTTCTATGTCGTCGGCCTCTCGCCGCGTCGTGATCAAAAAGAAGTCGCTGCCAAGCTCGAAAAGGAATCTGAGAAGCATGGCGTCGAGAAAATTAACATCGGCAAGATGCTCGACTACATGGGTTACTCCGTGAAACGAGGCACCCGCTCGATCGTCAGCTCGCCTACGCCGGTTCTTGAACGCCGACCGCCTGGCGCTGGCCAGCCTGTGCTTGCTCCTCCTACGACTGCTCCGACAGAAAAGCCGACCGAAGAGCCACAAGCCCCTGCTGGTGAAGATCCATTCGGTGAGCCGAAAAAGCCCGCCGAAGCACCGAAGAAGGCTGGCGAAGATCCTTTTGGTAACTAGTTGGCTCCTCTGAGCAAAGGATTTGACCAAGTAAAATAAACAAGGCCGCCTGCGGGTCATGCTACCCCATGCGGCTTTTTCGTTTAACGAACGATGATGTTGCCGCCCTGATGCATCCCGCAAAAATTCGCTAAGCGGTAGACTTAGCAATCGATTGTTCTCTCGGCCGCTCAGTGTCGCTGGTCGCTGGTCGCTGGTCGCCGGTCGCCGGTGCGCCGAAGTGGCGTTTATCTCGCAACTTCGGTTTGTTCGAAAATCGAGGTGCTACTATGACGCAAGGTAATTCCGCAAAATCGTCTGCATCTCTCACAAATGATGCCTCAACGCAAATCACCCGAAGTGGTTCACAACCATCCCGAAAAGGTGAAGCGGAGTACTTTACTGGAACCGTTCGCATCGATCCGCTCTTCACCGCTCCAGAACCTGCGCGGGTAGTCATCGCGAGTGTCACCTTCGAGCCCGGAGCACGCACCGCCTGGCACACGCATCCACTCGGACAAACGCTAATCGTGAACACAGGCCTCGGCAGAGCACAGCGCTGGGGCGGCCCGATTGAAGAAGTCCGCCCAGGCGACGTGGTTTGGTTCCCGCCTGGGGAAAAACACTGGCACGGCGCGGCGCCCACGACAGCCATGACCCACATCGCCATTCAAGAGCGGCTCGATGGGAAGGCTGTCGACTGGCTGGAACTCGTAACCGACGAACAATACAACGCAACCTGAGAAATTCGGTAGGGCGGCCCAGGGGAGCGTGAGCGTGCTCAGTTTTTGCTCGGGTTATCACCGCGGCATCTTCTTCGAAGCCTTACCGAATTGCAAATATCCGCCGACCCGAACCTGCCGAAAGTCGCATACCACGAACAGGGAAGTCCTAATGTAAAGAATGGAATCATCGCGGCGAAGTTTACATCCTTCACTGGAAATGGATTGGATGCCGGAGCGAAGATGATTGCCACATTGGCAACTAGAGGGGCAATACAGATAAGCGACAAAAGTCCCGCGGCCATACGAAAGGCAACACGTCCAGCGATGGGTGTCGACCAGACGCCTACGATAAACGCCGCGCACATCGCCTCGATCAACCCGATGGAGACGAAAACCCCGATCGGCTTCGGCTCGGTCACAAGGACCAGCGGCACTTCGACAGCCAAGAGCACGGCGACCGAGGCAGCCGCATAGCGAAATAGCGGACTACTTCCGAGATGCGATTTACTATTAGGGGCCATGGCGCGGCCTTTGGGCAGGTCTTGAAATACAGGGATCGAACGAGCCATTTAATGACGGCTGCTGTGGTGACATCAGCATAGCACGGTCTGTAACGCCAAGAAACAAAAAAACCGCCTCGGGGGTCTGCCCGAGACGGTTTATTTATTGATTGCGGCGGGATCTGTATTAGACCAATTCCTTCTTCGCGCCCAGGAGCGTCTTGAGCCGTTGCGCGAGTAGATTCGCGTCAAACGGTTTCTTGAACGTCTCGTTGATGCACGAACGATCAAAGCTCATCGTGTTGCCGTCATCGGGCAACAAGGCGATTAAGATCGTGTCGGCGAAATCCTGGTTCTTGCGCAGATTCTGACAGATCTGAAGTGCTTCGATCCGGCCGATTGAGAAATCGACAATGATCGAATCGGGATGAAAGCTCTCGGCTTGGATGCCAGCTTCAAAACCGCTCGCGGCAACGGCGACTTTGAAGTTGCGTTCGGCCGGAAGTTCTCGCTTCAGGTTTTCAATCAGAATCTGGTCTTGGGCCACGATCAGCACTTTGGCGAGGGCCTCGTCTTCGAGGTCTCCCAAAGGCATCCCATGATCCTTGAGGAACTTAATCAGGTATTCGCGCGGAATGCGGCGGTCTTGGCTGCCGGGAATCCGGTAGCCTTTCAAGCGACCCGAGTCGAACCATTTGCTGACGGTTCGGGGGGCCACTTTACAGATCTTCGCGACCTGTCCAGTTGTGAAGACCTTCATCGCAGGCTCTCCGTTACACATTTGCTCTGCCCGAGTTTCGGGAGGCCTACACCTCGTCGAAACTCCTTGGTTCCGTTGTCCTTCTCGCGATCGAAACCACGTTCCATGTGGCCGGCTGCGAGTCGGCTCGATCGATTCAGGACATCTGGGTCGGAACCAAACATTAAATTGCTTCTCGAACGGCTGTGGATCAGTTCCCTCTGAACCGGCGCCATTGCTTGGAGGTTGGCAAGGCTGGCTTTCGGAACGCGGGAGTGGCGATTCTCACACACACGGCGGCGTGCAAAATTCGTACAAAACCGATCGCCGAGACACAGCACCAGGAGCATCCTGGAAGAGATCGACATACGGCGTCTGGAACTGGGCCGAGCCAGTTCGCCGTATTGCAACGCCGAAGCGCCGCAGTCATTCCCCCCCGGGAACTGAATGATCCATGCGATCGCTGCTATCACGTAGCAGCGCGTCGACGGAACATTCCCTCCGAAGGTTTCTTTCGAATCGCCATGCCTGCTTTCTTTAAGAACTTTGTCCACGTCGAGTCGTTGTCTGTTTCTCAAAGGTACGCAGCCCCTCAGGTTTGCCTCAACCCCCTTGAGGCGCCGACGCAGGCGCCCCACTTCCCTCTTTATTCATTCAAGTTTTCGCAGCTAGACAACTCGATTACTGAATTAACTCTTCCGTCTCTTCCGCTGCGTGAGTCGAGACCTCACCCATATCTTCCAGCCGGCGCACGATGTCGACGATCTGTTGTTGCACGCCTTCCACTTCCGAAAGCTTCTTGGCGCCTAAAAACTCCATTTCTTCCTGCAAGGTTTTGGACGCCCTTGTCGACATGTTGCCCAAGATTTTCTGCTTCAGCTCGGCGCTGGCGCCTTTGAGCGCCATCGCCCACTGCGCGTTCTCCACGTTTTTCATCAGCGTTTGAATGTCTTTGTCCGAAAGCTTTGAAATATCCTCGAAAACAAACATGAGGCGGCGAATATCGGCAACGAGATCGGCGTCTTCTTGAGCCAAACTCTCGAGTAGTGCGCGCTCCGTGGATCGCTCGGAGACGTTCAGGATTTCCGCGACACTCTCGACGCCGCCCGCGTGCTCGAACGATTGACTCATCACGCTCGACATTCGGTGTTCGAGGCCTCGTTCAACTTCGTGAACGACTTCAGGGCTCGTTTGGCCCATCGTCGCAATGCGGCGAATCACCTGTAATTGCCGCTCCGGCGACAGCCCGCCGACAATCTGCGCCCCATAAGTGGGCGGAAGGTGCGACAAAATGAGCGCGATGGTTTGGGGATGTTCATCCACAATGAAGGTAAGCAGGTTTTGGGCATCGACCTTTTTCAAAAAGCCAAATGGCAGCGCTTCGATTGATTGCCGCACATTGTCGAGCGTCGCCCCCGCATTCTTTCCTAGCGCGCGTTCAACCAGCGCTTTCGCTTTGTCTAAACCACCCATTTCCCCCGCCAGTGCCCTGGGATTGGTCGCGGCGAATTCACGAATGGTGGCTTCCTGCTCTTCGCTAGTGAGCCGTGAGAGTTTGGCGATCTCGATCGAGACCACTTCGACTTGTTTGGGGGAAAGCAGCGACATCACTTTCCCTGCCTCGTCCTGAGACAGGCTCATGAGAATCACTGCTGCTTTGCGCAGGCCAGTCATTTGCCGCCCTCCCTGGCAAGCACCGCTAGCAAGACCGTTCGTTAAACATACGCTCCGATCGTATCGGTCATTCCATCAGCGCAAATCAAATCGACTAGTCAAACTTGCGCGACGAAAAATACACCTTGTAGGTTAGCCAAAGCCAGATCTACAAAACCGTAAATCCTAGGACGGCTTATTCTGCAGCTTCATAATATGCCTGGTTGCCGTATCGAGCGTGGGCGATTCTTCGATCCACCAATCGGGATCGGATATTTTCACTTTGAATTGCTTCTCGAGCTCAAGAAGCAAATCCATACCTTCCAGCGACGTAAGGCCTACACCCACAGAAAAGAGGGGGGTGTCTGGCGTCAGCTCTTCGGGCTTCATATTGAGCCGAAACCGCTTCGCCAATAGCTGTCGAATCCGGTTGAGCGTATCGTCATAATTGGACAGCGCGCCCGATGCCATGATCCAACTTCCCTCGGTCCACTACATTCGAAAAACGACCTCGGTGGAGAGTCTACCCTCCCAAGTCCTTTCAGCAAAGGAAGTAGGACGAGTTAATCGATTTTTGCCCCGATAATCGAGGCAAAAAACCGTTCAAAAGGTGGCCCAAAAACGCGTTGCAAACCGACATTTCTTGCGGTTTTTGTGATGGAGAGCGATTAGTAATCGCCATTTGGCGATTGCCACGCATTTTTAGTGGCGGACTTTGTCCCTATAATCGCCGCTACCCCTATTGGAGTTGCCCAGCGCGGCCCCCTCCAGAAATTGAACTCCCTGTGAACAGCATTCGCGCCGGCGCGGTTTCGTACCTCAATTCCAAGCCGCTCATTGAAAACTGGACTTCGCTCGCCCCCCAGGCCGCACTTACTCTCGATCTGCCCAGTCGATTGGCGGATGGTCTGGGTCGAGGGGCGTTCGATGTCGCGCTGATTCCTTCGGTTGAGTATTTCGGCAATCCTGGCTACTCAATCCTCTCCGACGCCTGCATCGCTTGTCATGGCCCGGTCTGGAGCGTGAAGGTTGTCTTTCGTACGTCGCCCCATCAAGTTCGCTCGCTAGCACTCGATGAAGGTTCACGAACCAGCGCCGCGCTGGCCAAAGTTTTGCTTCACGAAAGACTTGGCCTGACGCCAACACTAAAGCCCTTTCCGATCGATGCGCCGATTGAATCGATCGCTGCCGATGCCGTCGTGGTCATTGGTGACCGGGCAATGCATCTGGATGAATCTCCCTGGGTCGAGGTCTGGGATCTTGGACAGGAGTGGATTGCGGATACCGGTCTCCCCTTTGTTTTCGCGATGTGGGTAGCTCGTCCGCAATTTGGTGATCTCGAGTTCGCCGAGGCGCTTTCGAACATTCGAGACTTGGGCGTCGCGTTGGCCTCCGACATCGCTCATCGCCAAGCCTCCAAATACGGGCTTAGCCCCGCGGCAGTCTTAAAGTACTTTGAACAGCATCTCCATTTTCGACTAGGCGAACGAGAGCGGCGAGGCTTGGCTGAGTTTCGTCGCCGCGCGGCAAGAATTGGTCTCGTTCCTACCGCAGCCAAATGTGATCCCGCAGTTGCACCGATCCCCGTCGAAGTTTCGCTCTAGCTCTCAGCAGTTCGTCAGGAAAACGCATGATCGCAAAGATATTAGACAAAGCAGTGGCGGGCGAACGATTGAATTCGGAGGAAGGACTCGCGCTGCTCCAGTCACATGACCTGGCGGCGATTGGCCGTGCGGCGGATCGAGTGACGCGGCGGCTGCATCCCGAGAATTATCGCACTTACAACATCGATCGCAACATCAACTACACCAATGTCTGCACGGCGGTCTGCGATTTTTGTGCTTTCTATCGCAAACCCGGCCATGCCGAGGGCTATACGCTGCCGCGCGACGTGCTGCTGCAAAAAATCGCCGAGACACTTGAACTGGGCGGCGATCAGATCTTGATGCAGGGCGGGCTTCATCCTGATTACAAGCTCGAGTGGTATGAAGAGTTGTTGCACGACATCAAATCAAAGTTCCCAACCGTCAATGTCCATGGCTTCAGCCCGCCTGAGATTCATCATTTCACCAAAGTGAGCAAATTGTCGCTTCGCGAAGTGCTTTCGCGACTCAAAGCGGCCGGACTCGGCAGTCTCCCAGGCGGCGGCGGCGAGATTTTGGTCGATCGCGTTCGAAAGGAAATGACTCGCGGCAAAGTGCTGTCCGATGACTGGCTCAATGTGATGCGAGTCTGGCATGAGCTAGGCGGCATTGGTTCGGCGACAATGATGTTCGGTCATATCGAAACGCTCGAAGAACGCATCGAGCATCTCGAGCGCGTCCGCCAACTTCAAGATGAGACGAAAGGCTTTACGGCGTTCATCTGTTGGACGTTTCAGCCCGAACACACCGATATGGCAAGTATTCGGCCAGCGGGGTCATTTGAGTATCTCAAGACCCAAGCGGTGTCACGGCTCTATCTCGATAATGTCCCCAACATTCAATCGAGTTGGGTCACTCAGGGCCTCAAGATGGGCCAGCTTGCGCTTCTCTTCGGCGCCAATGATATGGGCAGCCTGATGATCGAGGAAAATGTCGTCGCCGAAGCGGGCACGGTTCATTTCCTGACGCTCTCGCAGATTCGCGAAGCCATTAGTGAACTGGGCTACGTTCCGCGCCAGCGCGATGTTTGGTATCGGCTGGTAGGGGAGGAACGCGAAGCATTTGCCGTCGAAGCCAATCGCCTTCATGATCAGAAAATGAAACAGAAGGCGGCGCTGCCGGTAGTACAGCTGGCTTAGTGCAAGGCAGAAATCCCCGGGGGATAACGGGCGCCGAGGAAACTGCCATTTGCTACTCCACTGAGAACTTGTGAACCGTCGTCGACTTGAAAGTCTCTCCGGGCTTCAAGGTCGTCGTTGGAAACGAAGGTTGATTTGGCGAATCGGGATAATGCTGCGTCTCAAGGCAACAGGCGCCATGTTGCGGATAGCTGTTGTTGCCGGCGCTGCCATCGAAGTGATTTGCGGTGTAGAGTTGGATGCCGGGCTCGGTGGTGGAGATTTCCATGACGCGCCCTGTGGCGGGGTCTTTGACTTTGGCCGCAAACGCGAGCTTGCCATCTTGGCTGCGAAGGACGTAGCAATGGTCGTAACCGTTAGCATCCTTATTCTTCTTCGGCTCGTCGATGCGATCGCCTAGTTTGGTTGCCTTCGTGAAATCGAGCGCGGTGCCTTTCACTTCGGCCAGCTTGCCATTGGGGATGAGACCAGGACCGACATCGACATATTTGTCGGCGGCGATCGTCATTTCGTGCGTCAACACCGTGCCGGTTCCTACGCCACCCATGTTCCAATAGTTATGATTGGTGAGATTGATTACCGTGGGCTTCGAAGTGGTCGCTTCATAATCAATGCGAAGTTCGTTGGCTTTGGTAAGCGTATAGGTCGCCGTGGCCTTCATTTCTCCAGGATAGCCTTGGTCGCCATCGGGGCTCGTAATCGAGAATTTGACTCCGACATCGTCGTTCTTCACGAACGTTTCGGCCTTCCACATGCGTCGATCGAAGCCTTCGCCCCCATGGAGGTGGTTTGCGCCATTATTGATGGGCAGTGTGTATGACTTGCCATCGAGTGTGAACTTCCCGGCCGCGATGCGGTTGGCGTAGCGACCAACCGTGGCGCCGAAATGGGAGCCATGATTTTCGTAAGCCGCGAGGCAATCAAAACCGCAATTGATGTTGGCGAGTTTGCCATCGCGATCCTTGGTTTCGACGGAGACCACGGTGGCGCCGTAATCGGTCATCTTGACGACCGTGCCGGCAGAATTCTTCATAATGAAGAGTGAAGCTTCTTTGCCATCCTTCGTTTTGCCGAACGACTTTTGTTCAATGGACATGGTTTTTGCTTGTTGAGGAGAGGGTGAGTGAGGGAGAGTTCGCAATTCGACCGCGTAACCGCGGCCCGCGCTAATAGCAGCGCCTACAAGGGCCACCAAAAATCCAATTTGAGCGATACGTATTCGCATGGTGAGACTCCGAGGGTGAGAGGGGAAGAAGATTATGCAAGCGCGGCGCGAGATCGTCCAGTTGCGGTCCAGCCGAAGAATCAGCGATGACGCTTAAAACTGCTTAGAAATTGCGATGCCCGCCGCAACGGCCATGAGTCCTAAAACGTTATGGGCCGCGATATTGATAAGGCCGCCTGGCAACCCCGTTCCCTCAAAAAGGCGGTGCGATTCGAATGCGAAAGTGGAAAAAGTCGTGAAGCCCCCCAGTACACCGATCAGCAATCCAGCGCGAAGCCGCATCGTGTTCGGATCATCTCCCATGAGCTTCGCGCCCAGAATGCCGATCGCCAAACACCCCGCCACATTGGCAATCAACGTTGCGAGAGGAATTCCCGGCGAAGGCAGCTTTGCACAAAGACAAATGATGACATAGCGCAGCAGTGAACCAGCACCGCCGCCGACTACCACCCAAAAAGCAAGTTCCGGTTCAAACTTCATTTCAAATTCTCAAGGCGCGATGTCAAAGGTTTGGGGCTCTAGTCGAACGCCATCGGCACGGGCGGTAGTGGTCACCTTTGCTGCGCCGGTAACATTGGCAGTGGCATTGCTGAATGCAGCTTCATCCTTGATTCGTTCGTTACCGACCTTGGTAAGGAACATTCCGGGTCGCAGTCCTGCTTTCCACGCCGAACTGTCAGTGAGAACCGCGATGATCACCACGCAGCCCTCTGGATCGACGAGTCGTGCTCGTGCCGCATACTCATCAATGGCTGTGTAATGGTCGACCATGATCCCGCGCCAAGAGTAGCGCGGCTTTTGTGAAAAACTCGGACGCTGCGATTCAGCAAACCTTTTCCCCAAGATGCACTTCACTTCAAGAGACTTCTTGTCGCCTCCCAGCATTCCTCGGTTCATGGTGAGGCTCACGTTCGCGCCAAAAGGAAGTCGGCCGATCGCCGCGAGCAATTCTTGGCTCGACTCGATAGGCGCACCATCGATCGCGGTAATCAAATCGACTTCGCCTGTCCTTGGATTCTCTTCCCGAAGCCCCGCAAGTTGCGCAGGCGAATGCTGCATCACTTGCCTTACATAGACGCCCTTTCGGCCTTGGCCACTAGGCAAATCGCTCACGTTCCCTGGCTCAAGTCCTAAGAAGCCATAGCTCAGTGGTTCGCCGGCTACGAGTGCTTCAATGG
>JBKJSI010000401.1:0-5569 GCA_046595915.1 Pirellulaceae bacterium | reverse complement strand
CGCCCTAGTCCCCATGTAGGGGGATGCTAGGTCGCAGTCATCGTCGTAAGTCCTTTGATAAAAGCGAGTTGCCGAATATGCGCCCCAAGGTGCGCGGCCCTAGTGAGCGCGCACGTTGGCATCTTGGCAACTTCGCAAAAACAAGGGGTTTTTGACGTCCCAATTCCCCATCGAGTTCGTGACCAGCAGCGCGATCTTTTATCGTGGAAGTCGCGTACACTATAGCAGAACGCATGAATTGAATTGGCGCCGCCGATGTAGGAGCGGCGCGATGCGGGCGCATCAAAAACAGGAGGTCCACGCATGGTGGGCGAGAACGTCGTTCTTTTGACCGATAGCTACAAAGTTTCACACTACAAGCAGTACCCGCCGGGTAGCGAGTTTGTGTACTCCTACTTTGAGTCGCGCGGCGGGGCATTTCCCGAAGTCGTGTTCTTTGGGCTTCAGTATTACTTGAAGCGGTACCTGCAAGGCGCGGTCGTCACTCGCGAAAAAATTGACGAGGCGGACGAATTGCTCGCGCTGCATTTTGGAAAAAAGGTGCTCAATCGCGCCGGCTGGGAACACATTCTAAATGAGCATGGCGGGCGATTGCCGATCGTGATCTATGCGGCTCCGGAAGGGAGCGTCATCCCCAATCGTAACGTATTGATGACCATCGAGAACACCGATCCAGCTTGCTTTTGGCTCACGAATTATCTCGAGACGCTATTAGTGCAGGTGTGGTACGGCTGCACGGTCGCCACGCAAAGCCGGGCAATGAAGCAGCTCATTCTGGGTTACCTTGCGGAGACAGGTGATCCGTCGCTCATTGGCTTCAAATTGCATGATTTTGGCTATCGGGGCGTTTCGAGCGTCGAGACGGCGGCAATGGGCGGCGCGGCGCACCTCGTGAATTTTCAAGGAACTGATACGCTCGCGGGAATCGAGCTGTTGCGGCAGTATTACGGCGCGACGATGCCCGGATTCAGCATTCCAGCGGCGGAGCACAGCACAATCACCTCTTGGGGCCGCGAACATGAGGTTGACGCCTATGCCAATATGTTGACGGCGTACCCTGATGGCCTCGTGGCGGTCGTCAGTGATTCCTACGACATCTTCCGAGCTTGCCGCGATCTCTGGGGCGGCGAACTCCGGGAAAAAGTGCTCAATCGCGACGGAACACTCGTGATCCGGCCCGATTCCGGCGATCCGCCAACGATCGTTTGCCAAGTGCTAGATGTTTTGGGCGAGCGATTTGGCGCAGCTCGCAACGCTAAGGGCTTTCGTGTGCTGCCACCACAAGTGCGAATCATCCAGGGCGATGGCATCGATTACGAAATGCTCGAAAAGATCATGTCGACGATGCGAGCGGCAAAATGGTCGATCGACAACATTGCCTTTGGCTCAGGCGGCGGGCTACTTCAAAAGCTCAATCGCGACACGCTGAAATTTGCCTTTAAATGTGCGAGTATTCGCGTGAATGGCGAAGATCGGGATGTTTACAAAGACCCCGTGACCGATTCTGGAAAGGTCTCCAAAGCAGGGCGGATGAAGCTCAGTAAGCGTGATGGCCGATATGAAACGATCATGCATCGAGCTGAAACGGGTAAAGGCAACCCGAGCTTCGACTCGACGAATGATGAGTTATTGGAGGTGTTTCGTAACGGGAAAGTGGTGAAGGAGTGGACAATTGACCAAGTTCGAGGGCAGGCAGCGCTATAGCCTGCTCTTATTTTTGCTTCGCGGTCGGTAACACTTCTCGCGTCATTTGAACTACCTTCTGGGCGGATTCGCTTCCCGAACGATGGCGCCGAATTTCTCCGACGAGATCAAGATCGAGAAGTTGGTCACATCTTGCACTTCATTGCTGCTCACTGAAGCGTAGTCGAAGCGACCGCGCAGATCGGTGTAGCCATCTTTGAAGAATTTGACGGAGCCATCTTGGTTTTTCGAATAAACCTTGACGTAGGCTCCGGCGACTGGCTTTTGATCCGGTGAAGTAACTCGCACCTGACCATAGTTTTCCAGCATCTGCACCGTGAGCGAGTTGGCATAGTAGGCATGCGCCCTTGTCTTGCCGCCCGCTTCGATTTCGACGAGGACGTTGCTTTGCTGGAACTGCTCGGGCAAGTCGAACTCAGCTGTGCCGCTCGCCTTCTCGAGCGTGACCTTCTTCGTCAGGTTGGGGCGAACGAAAGAGAATTGTCCAGAACCCTGCTGCACGAAGGGGTTGTTGCTAAACAGCAGTTCCAGGTCCATCAAGTAGTAGTTGATGGTCACTTCCGTGATGTTCTGATGTTGGATTTTGACTTTCTTCGCTTCGACTGAGAAGTCGAACGATGGTTCCTTCGCTGCGAGTTCGGCTTGCGCCTGTTCGCGGCTCTTGTCGTCGATGACTTTGGCGTCGCCGCCGTTGATTTCGGCAACTTGCTGGGCGATTGCTTTGAACGCATCGCGCCAACGATTCACAGGGTATTCAGCGTATTTATCCGCGATCGCCTTCGCTGCCGCTGGATCGGCTTCGTACATTTTCAGGTATGCCGCGAAGTAATCGTACTGAATCTGTTCAACCAGCTTCGACTTATCGACCTGAGCGAACATCGCCAGCGATTCCTCGACGCGATCTTGCAGCAACAGGTAATAGATCACCGCCATCTTTTCGGCGTCGTTGAGGTCACGCCGGAAGGTGAGCACATTCATCAAGTGCTGATATTGAGCCAAAAACTGGCCGTTGAGAATGACTCGGTTCAACCCGACTTGGTGCGCCCGGGGGTTGATTAGCGGGCGATAGTCGAGATGCTCGTAACTACGACGCTCGATTGGATCGAGCACCAACAGCGCGGAGTCAAGATAATCGCCGCAAATCGAGACGAATGCATCCTGATAGCGGAGATATTCACGAATCGTCTGCGGAGCGTCATGAAACACGCCGTAGCTCCAAAGCGTGTTCTCATAGACATGCCGCGAAGCCAGAATCGCAATCGCGTCGGTGAAGAACTTGGCGGTCTTCATGCGATAGGCGATTCGAGTCAGGTCGATTTGCTGAAGATTCTTCGACTTCAGGTAGCTCAACACTTCCTCGTCCGTGCCCATGATGGAGACGTATTCCCAAGATTCCTTATCGAAATTCTTGAGTTCCCAAACGGCGGTTAGCACACGCGGTTCAGCGCTCGCCAGCAGCACGCCATTTTTGGAGATTTGCGCTGGATAGTGTGGCGCCTCGCCTGCTGAAGGGAAGTAAAAGAAATACTCGATTTGCTGCGTCGAGTAAGGCCCGAGGGCGACGGCGATGCTCTTGGTCAGCTGACCATTGGCAACCGGCACCGCGCCTTGAGGAATTTGTAGCAGCACGTCTAGCCGCTGATTAGCTGAAGTCGGATTGGTGATAACCACTTGGCAGCCGTAAACCGTGTGCACCAGGAATTCATCGGTCGCGAATTTATCGACTTGCACGCCCTCCACCATTTTTTGGCGATCATCGGCGCGGAACAGGTTTTGGCTGACGAGAACCGGCTTCGTTTCGGACTTGCTGGTCGCTGGGAAGATGCCCTCGTGAAACACGATCATCGGGCCACCCGCCTTCAGGGTGTATTTCAGGCCATCGACTTTTTCTTCGTGCTTCGGTGCTTCGAAAGGTAGATCAAGAACCGCGAGCGCGAGCATCATCTCGGTAAAGTTTCCGCTCGCCTCGGTAATGTGCTGACTCAAGAAAGGCTTGCCCGCTTCGTGGTTGACGTAGTCGCGCCAGAAGCGATTCGTCTTCACGAGTTCGGCGAGTTGTTCCGTGATCCGAAGCTTGTAGTAGTTGTTTTCCGCCCACTCTTCCGTTTGATCGAGGGGAGTAAAGGGACGACGAACAGCCTTGCGCTTGACTCCTCCCAGCAGGATCGTTCCTTCCATATCAAAGAGCTCTTTCCCGCTCACGGCTTCAGCATCCTTCGCCTCTTTTTTGGCCATTTGTTTGCTTTCCAATTCGCCTGACTTTTCTGCGAGTTCTCCTCTGATCCCGCGGAGCTTGATGGCATCGAGCTTGTCGTCACTTTCGACTCCATTGGTCGGAACATCGGTCGCTAGTACTCTCGCCTCGGCTACAGAACGATCGCTCCAAGTAACTGGCCCACCAAAGTGAACGCCGGAGCTTGCGGCGCCTGGCTTCGGTTCCGACAATCTGCTTTGGAAGGAATAGAACTTGTCAATTCCGCCGCTCCGATCATCCATGTCGCCCAAAAGAATCGTTGTCTTGTAGCGGTTCGACTCCAGTTCGACATTCAGCGGAATCACCTCGACCTGATCGCGAAGCAACATCTTGGTCGAGTTCAGCTCTTCGGCGATTCGCTGAGCAAGCAAAATCCGCTCCAGTGTGTTGAGCCGCGAGTGATTCCAAGCAAGCGTAAAACTCTTCAAATCACTGCCGAGCAGGTAGTGATCGAGAAAGGTCTTATCCTTCTTGTTGGCAAGATAAGGCTTGACGATGGCCTCAAAAAACTCGGGATCTTTCTTCGCAAGGAAGAAATGCAATTCGTGACAGGCGTATTGCGAGTAAAGCCTTCGCTTTTCCTCGGGTTTCAGCGTGTTCCAAGTCGTAATGAACGAGAATTCCGCCAGCGTGGCGTTGTTGCCAGAAAGCGTCAGCAGCAACCGATGTACTTTGCCTAGATGGTCGTAACTCTCGAGCTTGGCGGTCGAGATATCGGCAATATCCAGCAAGCCGTCCTTATCGAGGAAAGTAATCTTTCGCTGTTCACAAAAAGCCTTCGCCGCTTCGAGTGCCTTCGCCAGTCGCAAATCGAGCAGGCTCGGCTTGGCTTCTTCCAGCGCGATCTGGCGATAAGTGGTTGTCGACTGATCGACAACGATGACATGCACCCAGTGTTTATCTCCGAGCGCCTTGCGATCGAGTTTTACCGAGCCATCAGCCTCGACCGGCAGGTTATAGATCACCAGCGGATCGCCTCCCAAGAAATCTAAATCAGAAAATTCGCCGCCGACGCCCCCTGCCGCGGTGGGATCGGTCGGTGGAGCGGCGGACGCGGGCTTGGCGGGCGGAACTCCGGCGGCGGAGAATTCGTCGCCGGTTGCGAGCACCTCTTTTTCGGTCGCCGTCTTACGAATCGACCAAGGATTGAGCAGCAAACTCGGCCGTTCGAGCATGTTCCCAACGAACTTTTTCGCCAACCGCCGATCAAGAATGTACTGATACTCGTCGCCAATCTTGCGCCCCGCGACATAAGCGCTATCGGATCGCGGCGAGTAATAAACGCCAAGGCCAGGCAAGCTAATCGCGCCCAGATCTGCGATCGCCGAGAACGCTGGTTGATACCGCGTCGCGATAAGATGCACTCGCGTTGAGCTATTGGCGTTGGCAACCTTGGCGACGATCTCCTTTTCGGTCGAAATCACGCTCGTTAGATGCAGCGCATTCGACTTTGTTTGCAATTGTCGTGTCTTGCCGACAATCAGCCCGAATTTCGCATCGCCACTGGCAACGCGAATGGTAAAGATTTCGCCGGTCGATGTGATGCGAAGTTCATAGTCGCCCGCAGTCAGCGATTTGATCGTGACAAAGCCTTGAAAATGGCTTTGTCAC
>JBKJSI010000366.1:0-2550 GCA_046595915.1 Pirellulaceae bacterium | reverse complement strand
CAATTGCGCCACGAAAGTTTGGGGAAAGAGGAAGAGATGTAAACTGCAACTCGGAAACCTTCCGTAATGTCCCAGCAGGTATTCAATCCTGCCCGGTAAAGTGTGGTCTGCAGGCGGAAGCGAGTCTTGCGTGGTCTTGGGGTAACCCTTGCTGCGAAGCGTAGACAGCGAGCCGAAAAGCCGCGTGATAGAGCCCCGAAATGGTTGGAGTTGTGGAGGCCTTCGTTGTTTGAGGTTCGGGGGCAGCACCGCCACGATGATCATGACTTTAATCGTGACGGCTCCGCCGGGGTCGGAGAGCGGGGCAGATCGGCATCGGGGACATCCAGAAACGTGGGAGGCCCTTCGGTCTTCTTGGCTAACTCCCGGTGGGGAACCGGGTGAACAACTCCAGGTCCGTTCGAAGTGCGTTCTGCGAACGGGAGCGAAGAAGAACGCAACCAAGGTACCGACGAGCGAATCAATGAAGCGAGTCGGGATACACCGCAGGGAGTCGTAGCGCTCTGATAGTACCGCTGAAGCTGGGGAACGAGACTCGACCGGACCCAGCGGAGCGCCTGGTTACGAGCCCGTCGAAAGGAAACACACCGGATGCATCGAAATCTGGACTACGTGTCAACGCAACGTCGACGGATAACACGCGGCCGAATCGTAACTAGAGGAACCGGATGCGTTAATCGCGCACGTCCGGGTCTGTGGGAGCCCGGGGAGAGTAATCCCCCGGGCCACCCGGCCACTACGCTTGGCCGATGCGGCTGCCACTGCCTTCGTCACCCGATCGAAATGGGGCGGCAGTAGCCACTACTAGATTTCGTTCACTCGATGGATGGACTATTCCTTAGGCCAATCGGCCAAGTCCATTTTCTTGACCACGTTCGCAGTGTGCTCGGAATAGTGAACGTCCATTTGCTTTAGCAGCGCCTTGGGTGTCCAGAATGCACTGCCTTTCGCTTTCTTGTCGAGATCCATCCCTTCTAACAAATAAGCGAACCGGCGTGTAAAGGCTTCGACTCGCACCATTTGCATTGACTCCTCCATGCCAGACCAGTCTAAGTGCGCGGCTCGATAGTCAGGGGGCATCTGCTTTGGATTCAGGTCCATGATCGGAATACTTGAATCGACTGCATGGTAGATCTGTGAGAAAAAAAGCAGTTCTCGGCCCATCATGTGTTCTGTGTTCCATCGAGGTGTGTGCGTTCCGTTGCTAGGCCGAAAATTCAATTGGTTGACGCTCAATTTTGCAAACACGGATCGCGACGTTTTGCATGCGGCTTCCTTCTTGCCAAACAAGTCGGCAAGCGCCTTTCCCATCGTCCAAGCTTTCTCACTCAACTTGACCCACCGCGGCTTGCTTGCTTCATCAGACTTAGAAATAGCAAGTGAGTTGTGAAGAATGGTTTCAACAGATGCTTCACCGACTGTCTCGAATTTCACGGTGTCACGAAGCACCATCACTTTCGCTTTGAGCAATCCCTGCAGTGTTTTGAAGGTTGCTTGATCCGCTTTGCCGTCGTCTATTAAGAAGGCGTCGATTGCATGCATTGGTTTCGGAAGTTCTTTGAGCTCTTTCAGAGCAGCGATCAATTCGTCTGCCGAGTTTTTGTTGCTATCCACGATCGTTACACCATCTACGGAAATGATGTTCACGGCGATGAATTTGTTGGCGCCTTTACCGGAAAGTACAACGCGTAAAAAGCGGACCGCATTTTGAGACGGATCGGGACATTCGCTGGATGGTTTCAGAGCAACATGACTTTCATTCGGTTTGCGGTCGAGCACCAAATTGTCACTCCCCGAAGCCGCCCAAAAATCGTCAACGAACTCCACATCCGCAGAACGTGGCAACGCGGCTCGACTAGTGGGATCAACTCCAATAGCAATATGAAAATTCCACATCGTTTCTATGCTTATGCAGTTGCCTGGCCAGTAGCGGATTGCCACAGGCTCGCCATCGTTGGCTTGGACGGAACCGCACATCGCAGTCAGAAAGAGCAAGGCGATCGCTGCGCGGGACAGCGGATGGCACATGGTTGCTTGTTTACAAAACTGAGCCATAAGAATTGCCTTCGTAGAAAGCTTGGAGTGACGCCTAGTATATTGTAAATGGCGTCTGCAAAGTGCGGCGCCCTGCGCGGTTGGACTGGCGACCGTAGAGTGAAGCACACAGACGTGCATTGAGATCGAATTGACGACAATGTTTAGCCGTGACTTGTCGCTTGAGAGCCCCGAGTTGTTGGCGAATCGCAGGGATCATACGTCTCGCGCGGCGACGTCCCGAAGAGCCATCGCGAACATCACCTCGTCAACGCGGGACTTGTCCCAGGGGCGCTACAAGGCATCCCTGGTCGAAGATACCGGGTATTACTGGATGATCAGGCGGTATATACCTTGCCCGTCAGTGATTGATCTTTATCTCTAGGGCATCGGCTCGGGTTCGCGCTGGTGCCGGAAATCGGATCGTCGATATACCACCGCACTATGCGATATCGTCGTCGGCATCTTGAGCAGTTTCAGCATCTGTTTGTCGAAGTGCTGCGACTGCGTCGTGAA
>JBKJSI010000202.1:0-2738 GCA_046595915.1 Pirellulaceae bacterium | reverse complement strand
TCACACACTCAAACCCGCCGAGAGCGACTAGCCAAACTCGCCATCGACCCCGACAAAATCAAATCCGTTCCGCCAAAACCGACTCGGAGCGATTAGACTTGGCGCTGTCCAGTTAGTCACGCCCGCTCCCGGAGAATCGGGCAAGATGCCCTTCTGGCGCGGCGACGGATTAGGCAGGCCGCTCGATTTCGGTCGCGCGATCGGCGCACTCTCGCGACGGTTAGTTCGGATGGAGCGCGAGGAAGCTCATCAAAAGCTGATCACGGAGCATTTTCTTGACGAGCGTGCCGCGATAAACCTGCTCAACTACTTGCATGATCAAGTCGCGGCGACTGAGGAGCCGCCGAGCGATAAGACGATCATCATCGAGTGTTTCGTCGATGAAGTGGGAGATTGGCGGGTTTGCATTTTGTCGCCGTTCGGAAGCCGCGTGCATGCACCTTGGGCTATGGCGGTGGCAGCGCGCCTTCGCAGCGAATCGACCGGCGAAGTCGACATGATGTGGTCGGATGACGGCATGGTGTTTCGATTGCCAGAGGCAGACGAACCGCCGGCCATCGAACTTTTTCTGCCCAGCTCAAGTGAGATTGAAGACGAGGTTGTTCAGCAAGTTGGCTCGACGGCGCTCTTCGCAGCGAGATTTCGTGAAAACGCGGCGAGGGCTCTGCTATTGCCGAGACGATTGCCTGGCAAACGCACGCCGCTGTGGCTTCAGCGTCGGAAGGCCGCCGACTTGCTTTCGGTTGCCTCGCGCTATTCGCAATTTCCCATTTTGCTGGAATCCTATCGCGAATGCTTGCGCGATGTGTTCGACATCAAAGGGTTGCGCACGATTTTGCAAGACATTGAGAAACGAGCCATTCGTGTGAAACGCATCGTTGCGAGTATAGCGTCGCCTTTCGCTTCGTCGCTTATGTTCAACTATGTGAGTAATTTCCTTTACGACGGCGACGCGCCGCTGGCTGAACGACGAGCCGCAACCCTCTCGCTCGATCAGGCGCAGCTCCGCGAACTTTTGGGCACCGCCGAACTCCGCGAACTACTCGATGCCGGCGTTATCAGCCAGCTGGCATTGGAACTGCAATGGCTCGACCGCCCCTATCCGATTGTCGACGCGGATGGCGTGCATGATCTGCTGCTGCAACTCGGCGACTTGAGTCGGGAAGAGATCCTTCAGCGGTTGGGCCTTCCTCAGCCGGAGGCAGCGGACAAACTGCAGGTTTGGCTTGCCGACCTCTCTGCGGATCGTCGGATTCTGGAATGCCGGATCGCGGACGACGCACGTTTAATTGCCTCGGAGGATGCGGCGCGCTACCGCGACGCCGTCGGTATTCCGTTGCCGCGCGGATTGCCAGCCGCTTTCTTGCAGCCTACCGAGAGTCCGCTTGTTGATTTGATCGGACGTTTTGCGCGAAGGCACATTCCTTTCCGCTACGAGGAAGCCTCTCGGCGATTTGGGCTCGCGCCTGCGCCCGTGTTGGCCGCCTTGAAAGAGCTGACCTCAAGTAATCGAGTCGTCGAGGGTGAATTTCTGCCCGGTCAGCGCGAGCGCGAATGGTGCGACTCGGAAGTCTTGCGCCAACTGAAACGCCGATCCCTGGCACGCCTCCGCGAGCAAGTGGAGCCGGTCGAACAAGCCGCGCTCGCCCGATTCCTGGTCGGCTGGCAAGGTATTACTCAGCCGCGGCAAGGCCTGGAAAGCTTGCATAGCGTCATCGAGCAACTTCAAGGTCTCGGCCTGCCGGCCTCTGACTGGGAGCGGCGTATTTTACCAGCTCGTATTAGCAATTTTCGCACGAGCGATCTCGATGAACTCTGCGCCTCAGGTGAAGTGTTATGGCAAGGCGCTGGTGCGCTCGGCTCGGAGGATGGGCACATTGCTTTTTACTTGACCAGCCATTTTCCAAGCCTTGCAAAACCTTTTGTTTCGGTCGAGGGCGAAATGGAAGACAAAATCCGAGTCGCGCTCAAGAATCGAAACGCTATTTTCTTCGACGAACTCGCGCGCGGCATCGGCGGTTTCCGAAATGATTTAGTCGACGCCCTCTGGCGGATGGTCTGGGGAGGCGAGGTCACCAACGACACGCTGATGCCGTTACGTTCCCTGCGAAAGCAAAAGAACTCAACCCATAAGTCGTCTCACCGAACACATCGGTTTCAGTCACTTAGGACCGTAAAGCAACCCGGTACCGAAGGCCGCTGGTCACTCCTCAGTGAGACCTTTCGAAACTTGGCGACCACTACCGAACAACAAATGGCCCAAGCAACGCAACTCATCGAACGATATGGAGTTGTGACACGAGAGATGGTTGCGTCCGAGGAACTCGAGGGCGGCTTTTCGCGAATCTATCCGGTGTTCAAAGCGATGGAGGAAATCGGGCGAATTCGGCGCGGCTACTTTGTGACCGGCCTCGGCGCAGCCCAATTTGCCGCGCCCGGCGCGGACGATCGAATCCGCGAGCGATCACCCTCCGAAGAGTCTGGGGATAAGGCCAAGGCTTTCGTTCTGGCAGCAACAGACCCAGCGAATCCTTACGGCGCCGCGCTTCCCTGGCCTGAGCGCGACGACGAAGCCCGCCCCTCGCGAGCGGCTGGTGCGCGCGTCATCTTGCTCGAGGGCCACTTAATTGGCTATCTCAACAAATCGAGTGAACAACTCCTGACCTACCTGCCCAAAGAGGAGCCGCTTCTCTCGAAGGCTCAAGGCGCGCTTGTGGAAGCGCTCGGAAACTTGGCTA
>JBKJSI010000103.1:0-6864 GCA_046595915.1 Pirellulaceae bacterium | reverse complement strand
GAGATGAGCTTTGGCAAAGCTCACGTTTTCTATCCGCAGGTTAGCGACGATCGCTGCACCGCCTGTCTGCTGCTCAATGTTGATTCGGTGAGCCTGATTCGTGACAAGTCTCACAATTCTCACTATCTTCTCGGCCAATACGTCACCGATCGACCTTACGTTGCTTCCTCGTTCATGAGCACGGCAATCGCCCAAGTGTTTGGCTCGGCCCTGAATGGTCAGTGCAAAGATCGCCCCGATGCTGCGAAAACGCCAATTCCACTTGAAGCCAGTATCGACGTGCTTCCCGTTCGCGGCGGCGACAACTCCATTCACGAACTCTTCGAGCCTCTCGGATATGAAATCGAAGCAACTCGACATGTTCTCGACGCGACATTTCCCGCTTGGGGCGACAGTCCCTACTACTCGCTGAAGCTTCGCAAAACCACGACGCTGCAAGAGCTGCTCACGCAGCTCTTTGTCCTCATTCCCGTCTTCGACAACCGCAAGCACTACTTCGTTGAAGACGCCGAAATCGAAAAGCTGCTGGCGAAGGGCGGCGATTGGCTTGCTACGCACCCGATGAAGGATTTCATCGCCCGTCGATACTTGCGGCATCAATCGAGCCTCTATCGCGTCGCACTCGATCGGCTCAATGAACTTGAAGAGAGTATCGAGACTGACGAGGAGGATGTAACGGCCTCGGAAAATTCCGTAGCGCCCGGCGACCAGCGTGAAGAAGCCATTGAAAAACCGCTCAGCCTCCACCATCAGCGAATCATGACCGTTCTCGCCGCCCTGCGCTCCAAGGGGTCACGCCGGATCGTCGACCTCGGCTGCGGCGAAGGTCGACTCCT
The DNA here is from genome assembly GCA_046595915.1 of Pirellulaceae bacterium. Lineage (GTDB taxonomy): Bacteria > Planctomycetota > Planctomycetia > Pirellulales > Pirellulaceae > JBKJSI01. Next base: position 6,028 of record JBKJSI010000103.1, on the reverse strand, counting down.
TCGCGAACTCCTCGCCGATCGCCAATTCGAGAACATCCTCGGCGTTGACGTTTCCCTGCGCAGCCTGGAAATCGCCAAAAGCCGCCTCAAACTCGATCGTTTACCCGAAGCTCTACAAAAGCGGATCGAGCTCAAACATGGCTCGCTCCTTTACCGCGATAAAACGCTCGCTGGCTACGACGCCGCAACGCTGATTGAAGTCATCGAACATCTCGACCCACCCCGTCTCGCCGCGATGGAACGAGCCGTTTTCGAATACGCTCAGCCAAAGACCGTTCTCATCACCACGCCAAACCGCGAATACAACGTCATTTGGGAAACCCTCCCCGCCGGCGCATTCCGCCACAGCGACCACCGCTTCGAGTGGACGCGCGCGGAATTTCAAAGTTGGGCGAATACTCTCGCCGCTCGATTTCGCTATGGCGTTCGCTATCTACCAGTTGGTCCCGATGACCCCAATTTGGGGCCGCCAACACAGATGGCGATCTTTGAACAACAGTCACGCTCCACTTAACTGTGTAACACGCAAATACTACCCCAACCCGAAGCATGGGTGAGGAATCGCGCGTAAATTAAGTCCACTAGGAATGCTCCATGAAGTTCGGCAACTACGCCCCGAGTTCTTATCCTTCGCCCCAGGAACAAGTCGATGCGCTCCAAAAAGGCTTGGGACGCGCGATGCAGTGGGCTCTCCTTGGTCGGCTTGATGATCAACCGCTTCTGATGGCATGCTTGAATGACTTCCGATCAGACTGGACGCAGGAATCACGCCGCGCCAACTGGCTTTGGCAGCTCATCAAGTCGGCGAATGCCACTACTCGCTTTCGTAACCCGATCTTTTGTGAAATGAAGAATCTAAAGGGCCAACCCGATATTGAGCAGCTTTGCTATTTTGCGTTGTACTACGCCGCTGAAGGAGACGATGACTTTCGTACTCTGTTTTATGAGAGCGTCGAATTTCAAGATCCGTCACTTCGTGAACAGATGATCATGGCTTTGGATGGCGAAAGTGGTTTCCTATCAATTGTGCGCATGTACGGCGCACAATTGAAGCATCGAGATTGGGACATCGGGCACTCACTATTCCTTGACAGAGCTGAAGATCGATTCGGGTTAGCGGTAATTGAACAATTGCTACAAACCACTTCTGATGACGCCTCGCTGCGCTTTCGAGAGGCGCGACTCGCAGAAGAGATAAAAGTAGAGAGTGATGCAACCCCAGCATTGTCGCAAAACCGGAGATGCGCTTTGTCCGCTGATGACATCATCGCTTTGGCGGAAAATCTAGAAAAAGAAAGCCGTCCTTTCCGCGATTGGGGAGAAAATGCCAAATCGGCTGATTTGGAATATGTGCTCGCGCACTTATGGGTGACTCCCTCGTCATCAACTAAGGTACTGGCCAATCTGCTTGAGGTCTTTTCAGCTCGTGCGTTCCCGATCTTCGATGAAAGACTGATCGAGTTATGCGACCATGCCGATCAGATGGTTCACCATTTTGCACTCGAGGCATTGAAGCAAAACTCCAACCCAGCGATCCACGACTATGCTGTGAAGGAGCTAAGTCGCGATTCGACAAATTGGAAATGTGTCGGGCTATTTGCCAAGAACTATCGAGCCGGCGATGAGAATTTCCTCTTGGAGGCAATCGATCTTCCACGGGAGGAAGTTGAACTCCATTCGCTGTTGCTGGACATAATCTATTTTCTCGAAAGCAATCCTGCTGCGGACGCATCGAGACTTGGCGTGGTCGGATACATGTTCAACTTCTGCGACGATTGTCGTTATCGCTTCCTTCAGATACTTCACCGCCAAAAGAGGATTCCCAAATGGATGCGGGAGGAAATCGCCTACGATTCAAACGAAGAATGCAGCAAACTCTCTAAAGAAACTCAAGTCGATTGTTGATAGCAAGGCGAATGCGTAACCCAATGCAACTAAAAATCCCCAAACTCTCCCTCGTAGTCCTCATCGGCCCCAGTGGTTCCGGCAAGAGCACCTTTGCGCGAAAACATTTTCTGCCCACCGAGATTCTCTCGTCCGACGCTTGTCGTGCGATGGTAAGCGATGACGAAAACAATCAAACCGTCACGAATGAAGCCTTTGCTTTGCTCCATGCCATAGCCGAACAGCGGCTCGCGCTGGGCAAACTGACCGCCGTTGACGCCACGAATGTGCAGCCCGAGTCGCGCGCACCGCTGGTCTCGCTTGCGCGGAAATTTCACTGCCTGCCCGTGGCGATCGTTCTCAATCTGCCGGAAGAAATCTGCCAAGAGCGTAATATTGGCCGCGCCGATCGCGCCTTCGGGCCGCATGTGATTCGTAATCAGCGAGCGCAGTTGCGTCGCTCGATTCGGAAGCTTGAAAAGGAGGGCTTCCGGCACGTTCATCTCTTAGAGACGCCCCAGCAAGTTGAAGCGGCCACGATTCTTCGCGAGCCACTGTGGAATGATCGGTCGCACGAGCATGGACCGTTCGATATCATCGGCGACCTTCACGGCTGCGGTGATGAACTCGAAGCCTTACTGGTTCAGCTCGGCTATGTCGCATCGCAGGTTGCCGAGCCCGAAGCCGGCTGGCTACCCATTACTTATTCTCATCCCGAGAACCGCAAAGCCATTTTCGTGGGCGATCTCGTCGACCGTGGCCCTCGTGTTCTCCACTGCGTGAGCATCGTTCGAAATATGGTTCAATCCGGCGCAGCCCTCTGCGTTCCCGGCAACCATGATTCCAAACTCAACAAGAAACTTCGCGGGCGCGACGTCCAAATTACCCACGGTCTGGCCCAGAGCCTCGCCGAGATCGACGCCCTGCCCGCCGAGGTGCGCCCGGGGTTTACGAATGCACTCGCCAGTTTTCTCGATGGACTTGTAAGCCACTATGTGCTCGACGATGGCAAACTCGTCGTGGCCCACGCTGGCTTGAAGGCGGAAATGCAGGGCCGGGGCTCCGCGCGCGTTCGCGATTTTGCCCTTTACGGCGAAACAAGCGGCGAGACGGATGAATTCGGCCTGCCCGTTCGCATGAACTGGGCTGCGGAGTATCGCGGCCGCGCGATGGTTGTTTATGGCCACACGCCGGTTCCCGAGCCGCAGTGGCTCAATGGCACGGTCAACGTCGATACCGGCTGCGTTTTCGGTGGGAAGCTTACGGCGCTGCGATATCCTGAGCGCGAGTTTGTGTCGGTTCCCGCCGCCCGCACTTACTGCGAGCCCTCACGGCCATTTCTGCCCGAGGCTTCTCCCAATAGCCTTGCGGCACAGCAAGCTGAAGACAGCATGCTCGACTTGGAAGATGTTGTCGGCAAGCGAATTATTGCGACGCTCCTCCGTGGCTCCGTCACGATTCGCGAAGCCAATGCCGCTGCCGCGCTCGAAGTGATGAGCCGTTTTGCCGCTAATCCCAAATGGCTCATCTACCTTCCGCCGACGATGTCTCCTTCGGAAACGAGCTCGCTCCCCGGGCTGCTGGAACACCCCGCTGAGGCGTTTGCTTACTATCGCAACCAAGGCTGCCCCAGCGTCATCTGCGAAGAGAAGCATATGGGCTCTCGCGCGGTGGTGATCGTTTGCAAGGATCGTGAGAGCGCCCGCGCGCGATTTGGCATCGAAGAAGAGGAAATCGGCATCGTCTACACTCGCACGGGCCGCCGATTTTTCAATGATATTGCCCAAGAAGTCGAGTTTCTGTCCCGGATTCGCGACGCCGTCACCGCCGCCGATCTGTGGAACAAGCTCGACACAACCTGGCTCTGCCTCGACTGCGAGTTGATGCCCTGGTCCGCCAAGGCGCAAGAGCTCATCCGCGCGCAATTCGCCTCGGTCGCTTCTTCGGGCCTCGCGGCGCTTCCCCATGTTGCCAGTGCACTTGAGTCTTCGGGCAGTCGACTAGGCGGCGATGATCAAACCGCGGCTACGACGATGCTGGCGCGAATGAGTCGCCGCGAATCGCAACTGGAGGCTTTCGCCGCCGCTTATCGTCGCTACTGCTGGCCGGTTGAGTCGATCAGCGATCTCAAACTTGCTCCGTTTCACCTGCTGGCATCCGAGGGCAAGGTCCACACCGATAAGCCTCATACTTGGCACATGGAGCTGATCGCCTCACTCTGCGTCGCCGATCCAGGAATCCTGCGCGAAACGCCTTACCGCATGGTGAGCACTACGGACCGAGCCACGGAGGCGGAAGCCATCAATTGGTGGACCGAGTTAACCGCAGCGGGCGGCGAAGGCATGGTCGTGAAACCGCTTGACTTCATTGCGCGCGGAAGTCGCGGCCTCGCCCAGCCCGGTATCAAATGCCGTGGCCCTGAATACCTGCGGATTATCTACGGCCCCGATTACACCGACGAAGAAAATCTCTCACGTCTGCGTAAGCGCGGACTTGGTCTCAAACGCGCCATGGCGCAAAGCGAATTCGCATTAGGCATTGAAGCCCTTGAACGCTTCATCCGTCGTGAACCGCTTCGTCGCATCCATGAATGCGTTTTTGGCGTGCTGGCGATGGAGAGTGAGCCGGTCGATCCACGGCTCTAGTTTCGATTCCAGTTACGACACGACTTGGGGGCGAAGCCGCGTTACGCACCTGCAACGCCACGCCGCACATTTGCCTCAGTAACAGGTGAAATCACCCCCTTCTCTGTCACAATCGCCGTAATGAGTCGCGCTGGGGTGACGTCGAAGGCCGGGTTGTAGACGTTCACCCCTTCCGGGGCAGTTTCTCGTCCAAAACCGTGGGTGATTTCTTTGGAGGAACGCTGTTCGATGGGAATCTCCTCGCCGGAGATGAGTGAGAGATCGAACGTGGAGGTGGGGGCGGCGACGTAGAAGGGAATTTGGTGGGCGTTTGCTAAGACCGCGACGGAATAGGTGCCGATTTTGTTGGCGGTGTCGCCGCAAGCGGTGATTCGATCGGCGCCGACGACGACGGCTTGGACGCGGCCTTCGCGCATGACCTGGCCGGCCATGTTGTCGCAGATGAGCGTGGCGTCGATGCCGCGGGCGAGAAGCTCCCAGGCGGTCAGGCGCGCGCCTTGCAACAATGGGCGTGTTTCATCGACGAAGACGTGCAGCTTTTTGCCTTGGTCTTGGGCGGTGAACATCATGCTCAGTGCGGTGCCGTACTCGGCAGTGGCGAGGCCGCCTGCGTTGCAGTGAGTGAGAACTCCGGAGCCATCGGCGAGCAATGCCGCGCCGTGACGGCCGATAGCGTGGCACATCGCGCGGTCTTCGTCGTGGATCGCACGCGCCTCGCTCAGAAGATGGGCGAGGATTTCTTTGGGTGAGGCGACACCCTTTTTCGCGAGTGCGGCGCGCTTCATTCGAGATAGCGCCCAAAAGAGGTTGACGGCCGTTGGGCGGCTGGAGGCGAGATAGTCGTGTTGATGGTCGAGGGCTTCAAAGAAGTTGGCTTCGGATGCGCTCGAGTGTGGATGCAGGCTAATGACCAAGCCGTATGCTGCAGCGATGCCGATTGCAGGGGCGCCTCGGACGCGGAGGCTGCGGATTGCTTCGAAGACGGTATCGACGTCGTGGCAATCGAGTTGAACCAACTCGCCGGGGAGGCGAGTTTGGTCGATCATTCGCAAGAAGCCAGTTTCGTCGCCTTGCCAGGCCAATGTGGGAATGGCCGAATTCTTGACCGTCATGGGGCCTGCTTTTCCTTAGCGGCTGTGAGTTAAATCTATCAGTCAGCAACGAACGCGGCTTAGCCCTCGGGCAATTCGAGGTCTGCGTCTTTGCGAGATCTGCGTACAACTCGTTTGATATTTGCTTTCGATGTGCCCCGCGTCGATGCTTTCTTAATTGGTGCAGGCTTATCGGCGGTTTTTTCACTCGCCGCGGCGCGTTTTTTATCTCGGCGATCCGCGCGGATCGCTGCGCCGGTCGGTGGGGCGGAAATGTCGTCGCGGTCGTCGGCGCGGGTGCGCTTTTGCAGGAACATCTTGATCGGCACTTCGCCGAATTCGAGTTGATCGCGAAAAACGCCTAGCAAATAGCGAATGTAGGGTTTGGTAAACGACTTGGCGCTGTTG
>JBKJSI010000097.1:0-3666 GCA_046595915.1 Pirellulaceae bacterium | reverse complement strand
GCTAAACCGCGTCTTCACGAACGCTAAATTCCAGTTTCCATCTCCGGTCGCCCGTGGTGCTAACGCACCAAAGTTCAAATACTCCCAACTCGCTCAAGTGCGATTGGAAGTGGACCGGCACGTAAGCGTCGTCGCGCGTTTCGTCGGCGGGGAGCGTTGCTACGAGCGAGTCGGTTTCTTCGAGTTCGTTTTCGTCCCAGTGCGTGATCACATCGCCAGGGCGATCCTCTTTGCGGGTCGCAGAGCGGAAGAAACGGAACGGCGCGGTTTCGCCGACGACGAGGCCGACTTCGGCGGAGGGGACTTCGACTCGCTGTCCTTCCTCCATCCCGAAAGGGACCACGCACAGCGCTTGGATCGGGCGGGATGCGCCAGGGATTGCGAGGCCGGAGGTTTCGATGCCAACGTAATACGACCTAGGCGCGCCGCCTCGGATGCGAACGCCGCCATGTTCTTTGGCCCAGCCGTAGTATGCCGCGCCCCGGGCGACAGCGTGGTCGAGGTCGGGTTGACCGCTGAGTAATGTTGGCGGGCTGCCCCAGCTGCCGATGACGTCGAGAAGCCGGTCCCGCATCGGAGGTGATTTGAAAACGCCGCCATTGAGCAAGACGTGCGATAGGCGAACGTTTTCGCCGCCGCTTTCCTGGGCGGCGAGAAAAGCGGCGAGATGTTTGGTGATGGCGGCATCGGTTTCGTAGGGAAGGCCGAGTTCGCGGAAACCGGACTGGCGCTTCGATGCGGGGCGATCGGTGATCGCACAGGCGGGAAAGAAGCCGTCGACGAGAAGGTTGCTGACGACCGCGCGGGTGAGTTCAACGGTAACCGTGCCGCCGATCAGTTTGCTGCCGCGCCCGAGAATCGTAAGTGGGTGCTTGTCTTCCCCTGAGTCGCCTAGCAGCACTTCCTTCGCAAGGCGGCTAGCGTGCCACAGCGAAACACTTTGCCAGGCATCGAGCTTTGTGCCTTTGTCGGCGAACCGCGTCGCGGCGTGATGAGCGAGGGCGAGGTCCATGTTGTCGCCTCCGACGAGCAGATGGTTTCCGATCGCGGCGCGCTTGAGGGTGAGTTCGCCATGTTCTTGGGCAACGGCAACGAGCGTGAAGTCGGTCGTACCGCCGCCGACGTCGCAGACCAAAATGCGGTCGTCGAGTTTGAGCTGCTTGCGCCAGCCGTCGCCAACATCGCTAAGCCAAGCGTAGACTGCGGCTTGCGGTTCTTCGAGCATGATCAGGTTTTCGGGAAGCCCGGCGCCGATTGCCGCTTCGCGCGTCAACTCACGGGCGCTAACATCAAACGAAGCCGGCACCGTTAGCACCACCATTTGCTTCTCGAGCGGCGCGGTGGGAAAGGCTTCGTTCCAGGCGGCGGCTAAGTGGGCGAGGTAGCGGCGCGAGGCCTCGACAGGCGAGATTTTGGCAACGTCTTCCGGCGCGCCCCAGGGGAGAATCGGCTGGCGGCGGTCGACTTTGCTATGGGTAAGCCAGCTCTTCGCGGCGCCAATCGTGCGCTGCGGTTGATCGGCGGCCTGGCGACGCGCAAATTCGCCGACGACGGCATTGGTGCGTTCTTCCGAGCGAAGGCGAAAGTTCTGAGAACTTTGCTCGGCCGGATTCGGCAGGTAGAGGAACGAGGGAAGCCCCGTCCGCGACTCCAGCGAGCCTGGCGCAACGAGCTGCGGGATCTGTAATAGCTCGACTGCGGGTTGCTCCTTTCCAAGCGGCGCGTAGGCGAGCACGGAATTGGTCGTTCCTAAGTCGATACCGATGACAAAAGCCGCCGTCATATCCGCTAATCCACTTTACGCCGCAAAAAGGGGCCAAAACTTCGCTTTCCACCATAGCGGAAGGAAGTTGGATTCAAAGGCCGATTGACGTGCGAAGTTGTCCGTGAAAAAGCCCTTGTTTTTTCATACTGGCCATACTGGCCATTGTGGCCATCGCACGGTGGGAGTGGCCAGTATGCTGGCCAGTATGAGGTAGTAAAAGGGGGACATGCACCCCTACATTTTGTGATAGCTCGAGACTGCAACTACCACGTCCGGGAGCCAGTCCCCCTATTCGGATGGCTTCTAAAAAACAGGGCGGATTCGGAGAGCTTAGCCATGAGCGCCCGTTTGTGGCAATCGTGCACCAAACGGTGACCTGACGCTTGCGAGCGGGACCGGCAGCCTTACGCCAGCTTGAATAACCGCACCGGCCGCGGCTGGCCCTTCAATTCAACCATCCCCAAATCTTCACCAGCGAAGGTCGTAAGAGCGTGGCTGACTGCTTCCGACACAATCAGTTGGCAGTGAAACTGTTTGGTCGCTTGTTCAATTCGAGAAGCTAAGTTCACGACGTCGCCAATCACGGTGTACTCCTTGCGATCGCCGCCGCCGACATTGCCAGTAATGGCTACGCCAAGATGAAGTCCAATCCCCAGCTGCGTTGGCGGAATGCGCTCGGCGCGGTTCAATTCTTCGACGCGAGCTAAGATTGCCTGCGCCGCTTGAACGGCGTGCCGACACTGCGAAGCGTCGTCTATGGGCGCACCACAAATAGCCATGAACCCGTCACCCAGGAACTTGTTAACGATCCCCCCATGCTCGCTGATCAGCGGAATGATCGAGCCGAAGAGAACGTTGAGATAATCCATCACCTCGCCCGGCAAGCGATCACTGGCGATCCGGCTAAAATCACGAATGTCGAGAAACAACACGCACACATTGCGTTCCTGGCCGGTGAAATCGATCGGCTGTTTCAAGAGCAATTCGGCAACCTGGGGCGACACATGTTGGCCGAAGACACTAACCGCCCGATCTCGCTCCTCGACAGCGTGTAGCGCGCGCTCTAACTGTCGCTTGAGCTGCTGAGCGACGAAGGCCGCAATCACGCCGCCCGCCAAGATCAAAGTGCATTTGAAGACATACGAATGGGGCGAATGAAGCATTTCGAGTAGCGGCGTGGCTCCGCCCGGCGGACGTTCAATCCACGATAGCAAAAATAAACTGGTCAGCAAAAATTCCGTGCTCGCAACCAGTCCAGCGAAAAGGCACAGTCGTGCGTTAAGCGTCAGCGCGCTAAGTGTCAGAAACAAAAAATAGACAAAGGGCGGCGCCCCCACCAGCGCGACCAAACCCAACCCTCGCGCACTTGCCAGGATGATGGCCGTCACCAAACTCAATTCCACCAGCGCATTACCGTAGAGGAAAACAACGCCCACGAAGCGATGGGAACTCAGCAATCGGCCGATCAGCATCAGCACGACGACTTCGTAGGCCAAGAAAGACGAAAAGACGATGACTAGCGGCACGAACGAGGTAATCGCTTGCGCCCGCATATGTTCTTGAATCAGGCCCGGAAAGCCGCGAATGACCATGAGGACTAGAAGCAAGATGCTGAGCAGTCCAATGAGAATGAGCAGCCGAACCCGTTCGGAGCGCAGCCATGCCTGCTGAACCGTCATCCGAACTAGCGTCGCGTTCCTGATAATGGTTCCAAGCTCCTTTCACACCTCGCCCCCTGAGAAGCTCAATCGCCATGTGAGCTTCCCACCCGCGCACGTCGCGTTTCGATCTGCATCCCTAATTCTAACGCCATCAGGAAAAAATAGTCGGAGTAGTTCGATCAAATCCAACCGGGCGCTTGACCGAATTTGCCCCATATCTATGGTCCAACAGCTCACCGC
>JBKJSI010000507.1:0-14710 GCA_046595915.1 Pirellulaceae bacterium | reverse complement strand
CCACCTTCGTGTGGACTACCTTGCGGAGGCCGAAACGAATAGCGGGGTCTTTTTGCACACGATCGATGCACCGAGTCGCGAGGACATTGCCACTCGCTGCTATGAAGTGAATATCGCGCCGGAGTCAAATCCCTTTCCAACAGGCAGCATCGTTGGCCGCACTAAAACAAACCACTCGATCAAAGAGGGAAGCTGGCACTCCCTGGAAGCGAAAGTGCAAGAAGGCCGGGTGATGATCTATGTCGATGGCTCGCTCACAGCAGACTATACCGATCCGCGGCCGCTTCGTCGCGGCAAGATTGGGCTGCAATTTAATAGCGGCGCCATCAAGTTTCGCGAAGTAAAAATTCGGCCGCTAGGCCTAGGGCTCTTTGGCGATGCCGGCGGGCAGTCAGGTTGGAAGCTCGATCCCAATGGAAAATCGGCTCTCGAAGTCGGCGTCGATGGTGACTTTCGACTGCGCGGAGGAAAAGGCTTCCTCGAAAGCGATAAGACTTTTAAAGACTTTGTCCTGCAAGTGGAAGCACGAACGAATCGCGAGAATCAAAACTCGGGCATTTTCTTCCGGACGATTCCCGGTTCAACGATGGATGGTTACGAGTGCCAAATCAACAACGCCGTGGTCAATGAAAAGCCGGTGGACCATGGTACAGGCGGCATATTTAATCGGCAAAAAGCGCGAATCATGCCCGCGCCCGAAAAGGAGTGGTTCGCCTTGACGATCATCTGCCAAGGAGCGCGGATGGGCTGCTGGGTCAATGGAACGCAGGTTTCTGACTGGGTTGATGATCGCCCCGAAGACCCGAATCCGAGAAAAGGTAAACGCCTTGAAGCGGGAACGATTCAGCTTCAGGGGCACGACAAAGAAACGGACGTAAGCTTCCGCTTATTCCGCGTCGCGGAATTGCCGACGCGATCGGAGCCTGCAGCGCCTTAACCGCGTCCTCCACTTAAACCACCATCCGTGACTGGGCAACCTTGTCCGCGAGTCGAACGATTACCTCGCCAGCCTGCTGACAGCCCTCTTGTGATACATCGAGATGGGTAACGAGCCGCACCTGATTGACGCTCGTCGACAAGGCTCGGACTCCCTCGCGCTCCAGCGCAACGACAAACGCTGCCGCAGTTCCGACCGATGCTTTCAGTTGAAAGATCACCATATTCGTATCAGTCACGGGTGGAGTCAACGTTAGCCAGGGGGATTTCGCAATCCACTCGGCCAAGAGCTTTGCATTCGCATGGTCATCCGCGAGACGCGCGAAGTGATGATCCAGTGCGTGAATCGCCCCCGCAGCCAGAATGCCCGATTGGCGCATGCCGCCGCCAAAGAGTTTTCGATGGCGCCGGGCCTCAGCAATTTCCGCTTTGGAGCCCGCCAGGCAAGACCCAACGGGCGCACCGAGTCCTTTGCTGAAGCAAACGCTGATGGTGTCAAATGGCGCCGCAAGGTCCTGAGTTGAAATGCCAGAAGCAACGGCGGCGTTCCAGAATCGAGCGCCATCCAGATGTGTCTTGAGGCCATTCGCATGCGCCCAGTCGCAAATATCGACAACTTCGGTTTGCGGCAAAATCTTCCCTGCACCGCGATTATGTGTGTTCTCCAGGGTCACCAGACGTGTTCGCACAAAGTGCTCATTGTCCGGCCGAAGAAGCCCTTCGAGCTGCGACAACTTGAGGGCGCCTCCTTCGCCAATGACCGTTCGGGCGACAAGGCCGCTCAGTTGGGCAAACCCTCCTTGTTCGTAATAATAAATGTGACAACCCGCTTCGCAGAGAAATTCGTCACCCGGCTTACAGTGAATGCGCAAGGCAACTTGATTGGTCATCGTGCCCGAAGGCATAAAGATCGCCGCTTCTTTACCCAAAAGCTCTGCAGTTTTTTCTTGAAGCCTGCGCACCGTTGGATCGACATCGATCACATCGTCATCCACTTCGGCTTGGGCCATAGCGGCGCGTATAGCGGCCGTAGGGCGGGTAACCGTGTCACTGCGAAGATCGATTGAGGGCTTCATGGCGCGGATTTCTAGCAATGGTGGGGGAAAGGAATTTCGTAGTTCATTTGGTGGTGCAATCGATAACTTACCTAGATTTACGGGAAATGGGGGCTGACTACGCGGGTCCGACGAGCCTTTGTTTCTGACCGAACCTCGAAATAGACTAGAGGAGCGAAACAGTGAGCGAAAATTGCGAAGGCGGAGCGAAAACGTGCATCCTCAGAATTGGCGGCATTTCTTAGCAGCGATGGTCCTAATGGCATCTGGCGCGATCTATTCGAGATCACAGGAGCCCGCGAAAGAGACTCGAGAAGCCTCAGTCACCGGTGCTGACTTCACGATTCAAGGCGAGTATGTAGGAAAATTGAAAAACCCGATCTGGGGCCAATCGCAGATTGGCATCCAGGTTGTGGCGCTGGGAAAAGGCGTGTTTTCAGCAAGACTCTACTACGGCGGATTGCCTGGGCAAGGAGCGATCCACGGTGTCTGCGAAACATGGAAGGGTGCGACCGGCGCCGAAGGCGTTGTGCTTTGGTCTGGTAAGCGTGGCATGCGCATCGCGAGCCCCAATGCCTGGATTTATGACGAGGTCGGCGGCGTCGAAGGATCCTTAACTCGCGTTGAGCGCAAATCTACAACGCTCGGCCTGCCGCCGACACGCGACGCGGTTGTACTCTTTGACGGTGAAGCTCATCACCTCAAGGACGCAAAAGTCGAAAATGGCCTTTTGCAAATAGGGGCGATTACCGATTTTCCGGTGGGCAATTTTCGACTTCACTTGGAATTTCGAACCCCTTTTACGCCTACAGCACGAGATCAAGGGCGCGGCAACAGCGGCGTTTACATTCAACGGAGATACGAAGTACAGATTCTCGATTCGTTCGGCCTGGAGGGAAAATTTAATGAATGCGGCTCGCTCTATCGGCAAACACGGCCCGATTTGAATATGGCGCTGCCGCCCATGACCTGGCAGACCTATGACATCGAATTCACCGCCGCACGATTTGACCATTGTGGACAAAAAGTTTGCCCAGCCAGGATTACCTTGTTCCACAACGGCGTCGCTGTCCATTACCAGCGCGAGATCATTTCCAAGACCGGCGCGGGGCAACCAGAGGGCGCGGAGGCCAGACCCATTCTGTTTCAAAATCATAGTGACAAAGTTGAATTTCGAAACATGTGGATTGAACTGAAGAATTAGCTCGCGATTTCCGTCATGACAGGCCACTTGATATGACGCTAAGATAGTATCAAAGGGTTGGGAGGAATCATGCGGATACCCGTTTTGCTTTTGCTAGCGACTTGTTCATGGTATTGGTCGACCTCTGTCAATGCAGAGACGCCCAAGGCGCCGTCGATTAGGGTCGATCATTTGAAAATCGCCGCTTCCATGCTCAGCGATGCACAGAATTGGACGGATCGGCAAATCCAGGGCGAATTTCGACTTCAAAATCGCACCGGAACTGACCAGTGGCGAGTGCTCAGCTCGGCGGAAAAGGTCCACTTCAAAGGCTCGCATGACTCATGCAAGACTCGGCTAAATCGCTTGCTCGATGTCAAGCAGCCCGCACGATTGCAAGGCGATGTTGTGGTGCTCGTCCACGGCTTGTTTCAGACTCGTGCGAAGATGGAGACGCTGGAAACTCATTTCAAGAGCACAGGCAAATTGCGAGTCATCAATTTTGGTTATGCCAGCACCAAAGCGGATATTGGAGCGCACGCTTCGGCGCTCGAGGAAGTACTACGAATCGTCGAGCCTGGAACTAAAGTTTCTTTTGTGGGCCATAGCATGGGCTGCATCGTTATTCGCGGACTATTAGCAACGCAAGTAGAAAAGAAATGGAAGCCGGGGCGAGTCGTCATGATTGCCCCACCCAACCAAGGGGCGGAGATGGCTCGTCGGCTATCGGGAAATCGCCTCGTGCGAAACTGGCTTGGTCCCGGATTCGAGCAGCTCGCAGACCCAAAACTATGCGACGTGGCGGCATTTCGCTCACCTCGATGTGAGTTCGCGGTGATCGCTGGCGACTCGCCAAAGTGGCTACTCAACAGCCCACTCATTGAAGGAGATGACGACTGGGTTGTAGGCCTCAGTGAGACGAAATTAAGCGGCGCGAAGGCACAAGCATGTGTCGATTCGCATCACGGCAATATCGTTCATGATCCCAAAGTGCTCGTACTAACCAGCGATTTCTTATTGCACGGCGAGTTTAATTATCCGCCCCGCCAAGAGGGGAAATAGATTTGGATGGAGACGGAATCCCCAGCCAGGGGCGGCTCTTAGGCATCGATCATGGGCGCGTGCGCATTGGGCTAGCGATCACCGATCCGGGGCAAACACTAGCCAGCCCTTTGTCCACGCGACAAAGCCAAGGCGTCGACCTTGATCGCACTTGGTTTCGGAAGCTCGTCAAGGAAGAAGCGATTGCGGGAGTTGTGATCGGCCTCCCGGTGCATGGCGATGGTCGCGAAAGCCGACAGTCAGCAGAAGTAAGGAAATTTGGCGAGTGGTTTCGCGATGAACTAAAGATGCCGGTGATTTATTTTGATGAACGATACACTTCCATGGAGGCGGAAGAGTATTTACAAGCCGCTGGCGCCACCAGGAAAAAACGCAAGGAAAAGTTAGATCGGGTGGCAGCGCAGATCATCCTGAAGGGATATCTTGAATCGTCGCGAGAAGGCCGCGCACCCGGGGCACTTGGCGATTAGACGCCAGCCTGATCAAGGAAATCGCAAACGCGAGTGACCATCGTTGCGAGCCCAGGATGGGATGTTTGAAGGTCAACTAGGGCCGAGGAGAGGCCACTGGACCAATTCGCAGGAGTCGCACCTGGAGTTCGAAGTTTCGCTTGGATACTTGCAACGGCGTCCTCTAGTCTCTGGCGGGAAGCCGGATCTAGATTTTCAACCTTCCCCAGATGGTCTTCGAGTTCTCGGATAGCCGCCTCAAGATGATTTGCCGATTCGACCATTGCTTGATTTCCCCGCTACATATTCGTGCTCGTTGGCGTCGGCGCTCCGCCCGCCTTTTTCGATTCCAGTTGTAGCAGGTCTGCGCGAATTTTGGCGAGTTGCGTTTCGAGTTCGCTAATCTGCGACTCGATCTTCATCTTTTCATCATCGGGCAAAATCGCTTCGACCGGTTTGGCTTTCTCCGATTCGTCCTCTTCATCTGGTTCACCGCTCAAAATATTCCGCAGCGCGCTGATCTTTTTCAGTAGCTCATCCTCAACCTGAGCGAGCTTTTGCAGTTGCTGATCAACATCGCTACGGGGCGCAAACTTGCCTGCGATCAAATCGGGTAACATCGCGCGAATCACCCCAGCAGGGATGGCGTAGGAAGCAACGCGACCTGCGCGAGCGATATTGATGCCGATCACGTTGCCATCCAGGTCGACAACCGGTCCGCCACAGTCGGATGGAATCAGAACCGTGTCATGCTGAATAACACTCTTAAAGCCAACTCGGCGCCGACTTAGATCACCGCCCAGACGATTTTGAAATTCCTCACGATTAGCCCCTCGTCCCAGCACCTCAGCGAACATCGCGTCGCCGCCCAGCGTTACGGTAAAATCGAGTGTTGCATCACCCCGACGCACCGTGACTTTAACCGTGTCGCCCGGCTCATACTTCTGGAGTTGTGCCTTCAGCTCGACTTGCGACTTCACCTCAACGCCCTGAACGGACGTGATAATATCCCCAGCGGCAATCTTCGCGCGAACAGCGGGCCCATTCGGGATCACAGCCTCAATTCTTGCGGGACCATCAATTTCTTGGCTTAAGTTGATTCCCATGCGGCCCGCCTGTTTTGGCACTAGTCGCGGCGCCGCGCTGAGCACGCCGACAGCGGCTGGCTCAAAATCAGGATTCGGAGAAGCGAGCAACGTACCAACGGCAGGTGTATTGCCCTCATAGAGACTCACAAAAGCCAATTGCCCCGGCGCTTTTGAAAGATCGAGCCGCAGCAATGCAAGGTCATGTTCCTGGATGATTCCGACCACCTTGGCAGGCGTTTTGGTTCCGTCGGGAAGTTCACATTCAATATCGGCATGGACTTCACTTGCCTTGGTCAAAACCAATCCGTCGGCTGCAATGACAGTGCCAAGTGCGGCCCGGTCTTTTCCATTGAAAATCCGAACCGTCGCGTCGAGCGCTTTGCTGGCGACTCCCGAATAGGCCTTGCGAACTTCTGAGCTACCGCGGCTGAACGCAACGCCTGACTGTGGCGGGCGACGAGGACCGGCTAATTTTGGGCGTACTTTCGTGACCTGCGGCTGAACGGTTGCAGAGGTGGTAGTTGCAGGCGGCGCAGAAGTTTGAACCGGGCTAGCGCCATCCTTTTTTTCCGTAGCGGGCTGATCCGTGACGGGCGGCGTCTCTTGTGCGTGCAGACTGAATGGACTTAGGAGCCCAGCGAATACCAGAGTGAAAAGACCAGTCCTTGTATTCATGTCTGCGATTTCCCTGAACAAGAATTGCACTTTTTTTTTCGAACCAGACTTCTTGCAATGGCGCTAATCCAAACGCGAATCGTCGGCCTAACGCATTCGCCCCGGATTCTCGAGAATCTTGAGATCGTATTCGAGTTTGTTTTCGCCCCGTTTGACCATCACTTTGACGGTGTCACCGGGACCGCGCGATTCCATCAGGATCTTTAGCGCTTCCCAATTGGGCGTGTCTTTGCCGTCGAACTGAAGGATGACGTCCCCCTTCTTGATTCCCGCGAGGGCCGCTGGACCATTTTCGGTAACGCTCTCGATCTCCACTTGGCCATCGCCATCGACTCGCGTCATTCCAACCCAAGGTTTGGCGCCGAGTCGCGAGCCCCATTTTTGTCCTCGAACTAGACGGTCCCAGGTGTTGCGATAGGTATCGACGGGCACATGGATGTTATTGGAGAGTGCTGGGTCGATCCGGCTGTTGATTCCAATCACACTTCCGTGCATATCAAAAAGAGGTCCGCCGGAGTCTCCGCCAACAAGCGTGCAATCAGTCTTGATCGAAGGGGTATTGGAACTGGCGGGTCGCAACACTCGACCAAATCGAACCACCGGCTGGCGACCCACTTCGTAACCGCCAGGATGACCTGTCGCCATGCACCATTGGCCCTCCTGCAGCTGCGATGACTCCCCCATATCCACAAAGGGATAATCGCCGGGCGTATCAATCTTCATCATCCCCGCATCGAGGTTCAGATTGAGCCCCAGAGTCTTGCCCTGAACCTCACGCCCGTCATGTAAAATGATGACTGCATTCAGATTTGGCTTCGAGATGACATGGGCCGCAGTCAGGATGTAGCCATCTTTGGAAATGATGACGCCGGACCCTTGGGCCTGGCCCACTCGCACATTCACCGTACAGGGGACAACTTTCTCCGCCAATTTGCGGAGATGCTCCTGCATCTCTTTGAGGTCTTCAGTCGACTTAGGCGAGCCGCCCCCAAAAATCGCCTCCAGTCGCTTCGTGGCCATCGGCAGTGGGTCGGCAAAACTAGTCGACACAACTGCCAAAACCAGCAGCGGCGCGGCGAAAAAGAGCCTATGAATGCGCATCTTCAAAATCTCCCAGAACACGTTATGAATCGTTCTCTCGGGCGACTCGGTTGTCGCCCGGGGAGGGAATAACCTCTTCATTCTATCCGAGAGGCACGACTTGTGCCAAATCTTGCCTGCCTCTCGCCCAACTTTGAACCCGGATTTCCTAGGGAAGGGCTTACAGCTTACAAAACATTTACATGCCAACGTGTTACGTCGCCGGGTGAAACGCCACGACAGCATAAGAAATCGGTCTATAAACCGGCTAACCGCCATGTTTTTTGAGTCATTGCATCGTCCGCTGCCAATAATCGTTGCAACAACATGCACAAAGAAAACCGGCTTATTTTCGGTTGCGGCTACCTTGGGCGCCGCGTAGCGCGCCGCTGGATCGCTCAGGGCCATTCCGTGTCTGCCGTTACACGGTCTCAAGCTAGGGCGGATGATCTTGCAAGGGAGTCGATCACGCCCATCATCGCGGAGATTTCTCTCCCTGGGCGGTTTCCAGATTTGCCGCATTTCGACGCTGTGCTGTTTGCGGTGGGGTTTGACCGATCGCCCGGACATTCCATTCATGAGGTTTATGTTGGCGGGCTCTTGAACGCATTGGGTGCTTTGGCGGCGAACTGCCCAAGGCGATTTCTTTACATCAGCTCCACGGGCGTCTACGGCGACACGGGCGGTGAGTGGATTGATGAGGAGTCTCTGTGCAATCCGATTCGCGAAGGAGGCAAAGCTTGCCTTGCTGCGGAATCGATGCTTGCGGCTTCGGCATTGGGGCCTTCCAGCATCATCTTGCGACTGGCCGGAATCTATGGCCCTGGCCGCTTGCCGCGTAAAGCTGATTTGCTCGCAGGACTCGCCCTTGCCGCTTGTGAGCAACGTTACTTGAACTTGATCCACGTAGAGGATGCGGCGGCTGCGGTGGATCTAGCGCTCGAAAAAGGCGGAGCGCATCGTCTCTACTTGGTCTCGGATGGCTCACCTGTCAAGCGAGGGGACTACTACCGAGAAGTAGCGACACAACTCAACGCACCACCTCCTCAGTTCGATCCAAATGCAGTCAGTAGCCGAATTTCGCGCGCCGCTTCCGATAAGCGAGTATGTAGCGCACGAATCGTTCGCGAATTGGGATTTGCACCGCGCTATGCGAGCTATCGCGAGGGCATAGCGGCATCAATTCGCGACGATGCTTGCGGCGATTAGTGATGACCATCCGCTTTGCTGCCGCCCTCATCAGGCGACTTCGGTTCGCCGCTGGCAAAGAGAAGCGACGCGATGACTCCCGCAGCTAAGAAGAGCACGGTGAGGACCAAGGTAATCGAAGATAAATTCGCATTGAGGCTTTGAATCGTGGCGCCGAATGACTCACCAAGCAATTTCTTAAGAACCCCAATGTCGTTCGTTCCCCAGCCCTGCGCAAGCAACTTTATCGACGTTTGAAAGAGCATTTTGAGCCCAATCATCGCCAAGATCGCGGACAGCGAGTATTTCAGATAGCCAAATTTGTCCATGATTCCCGCAAGCGCAAAGTACATCGAGCGAAGGCCAAGAATCGCGAAGACATTGCTAGTGAAAATCAGGAACGGATCAGTGGTGATGCCGAAAATTGCCGGGATGGAATCCACCGCAAAAATCAAATCGGTCGCTTCGATCATGATCAACGCGAGAAAGAGCGGCGTGATCATCAGCGTGCCGGCTTTGGCGGCCTTTACCGCGATATCGGGAGTGGCATCTTCCCAGGGAAGCGCAGGCGCTTCCGAAGCAGGGGTTCCCGCGCGAACAAAAAACGCTTCCAAGTGAAAGTTGCTCGTAACCGGAATGATCTTGCGAGTCATCCGTACGACCCAAGATTGGCCTGGATCTGCATGGCCATCGCTAGCGGCAAGGAGTTTGTACGCTGTGAAGACGAGAAAGCCACCGAAGAGCAGAAGGATCGCCTCGAAACGATGCACAAGCGCCGCGCCGACAGTGATCATCACACCGCGCATGACGAGGGCGCCGAGAATGCCCCAAAAGAGAACTCGATGTTGATAGATCGAAGGCACTCGGAAGAAGGTGATGATGAGAATCATCACAAAGATGTTGTCGACCGAAAGCGTCTCTTCAACGATGTAACCATTGAGATAGAGCAATACCGCATCGCTTCCCGAAAGCTCCTTTTGATCTTGGTCATGCGAGTCGCCGTGCGAAGCCTCGTCCTTCGATTCACTCGACTTCGGCGCCTCCTCGCCATGTGCCGAATCGCTAGCGGCGTGCGCCGCCGAAATGGGCGGCCCCTTGCCAAGTCCTAACCAATGATTTTCGTATGCAAAGTAAACGAAGACTGAGAAGAGGAGACCAAGTGCGATCCAGACCGCGGACCAGCCGAGTGCTTCCTTGAAGCTCACCGCATGCGCTTGCCGGTGGAATACTCCCAAGTCGACCGAAAGGAGCACCAAGATCAGGGTGATGAATCCCGCAAAAGCCCAAAACTGTTCCGGCATGGTTTCCTCAAAAATCACTCAATCGGCAGTCCGTTTAGCTCACTAACAATAGGCCAATGAGGCAGCCCACCGGAAGGGGGCTCATACCGCCAAAAAGCATCGCCAATGTTCGAGCCTAAGCTGCTCTAAGTCTATTTCTGCTCAGTGGTTGGATCGCGTTGCGGAAGCTGCTCGACAACGCCTACCAGAAACTTCCCCAGGCGATCGGAAAGCTTGATCGCTTCGTCCCGCATTTTCCACATCGCCGCCAAGCTGCTGGGTTGGTCGAGAAGCGCGCCTGTGGCAGCGCCTAGTTTGGCGGCGAGCGATGTCTGGTCGCGAAAGATTTTGATCGCTTTGGGTAGCTCATCGCCCAATGCTTCAGAAATGATTCGGACGGAGATGAAGGTTGGCGCGGCAGCGGCGGCCTCCGCGACGAAGTAAGAATCCGCGTCCCATGCCGTAGCGCCACTCGCGGCGAGCGATTTCTTTTCTGCCGAAGTTTTTGGAAGCCGATCGACCGTCAGCAAGTCACCCCAGTGAATACCAGCCGGCGGTGACTGGCCTGCGGCTAGGGCCAAACCTGCACGATGCGCGTCGCCGTGTTCATTGATGATCCGTGAAGCCATGACGATCTGGCCGCGACGGGCATCTGCTGATAAGCCGCTCGCGAAGCCGATCGAAATCACCCAGAGTGGACGAATCAACTTGAGCGCGGTCGCCATGTTCTTACTGGCCGCTACGCCATCGCCCAGTTCTACTAGCGCCACGCGACGCGAGCCGAACACTCCAGTCTGTTCCGTCAGCGTCTCGCAGTGAGTCGTTTGCTTCTCTTTGGTCAGATCGAGCACGCCGCCTGCATCGAGATCGCTGGGGTAGACAATCAGGCCGTCGACGACGAGTGGCGATGGACGCGGGACCGATTTCGGATCGGGCGCAGCTCCACCGCGCACCGCTTCGGTAAATTTGGCTTTCGCGTGCTGTTGCAGAAAATGGCTTACGAGGTGTCGCAATAGCATGCTGGCGCGATTCAGTGCTGGCTAGGATCGAATGCTGGCTTGAAACCGCATCTATGATAGCAAGAAAACAAGCGATCTACGCATCGCGAAAAGCTGCCAAAACAGGGTCGCGGCGACACTCTTTCTCAATTCGAGATTCGTGTGCTCAGTTTGGCCGAGCTAAATCTTGCTACTGGCGCCTGCATGACAGCAGATTGGCACAAGTCGGCGCGCGAATAATTAGCGACATTGCCGATTTTTCCTCTGCAAGATACGATTTCGCCGCGTAGAATCGCTGCACAGGAAGGCTGAGGACTCGCTTCGATTTCACTTGGCGCACTGGTTGCATTAAGAAGAATTCAACGGGTCGCGGCAGTCATGAAAACGCATGAGCGTTCGACACAGAGGCCGAACGATCCTTTCACTCGCCGGGGGGCGGAAAAGGAAGTCTGTCATGTTACGGGCAGGGAATTTGCTGACGGTTTTGATACTCCTCTCGAGCGCATCCGTCGTCACCGCGCAGTCGGTGGGGCGGGTTTCGAGCGCGCCGCTGAATTTGTCCTCCGTGAGCGACAGTTACTCGCGCACTTCTCGTCCCGCGCCGGCCGATCAAATCGACGGTGTGGTGCGTGCGAGCTACTATCAGTCGCCTGCCCCTCGCACCGCTGCGCCTGCGGATCGCGTGGCTTCGACTCGTGGCTCCACTTACAGCTCCTCGGGCGCAATTCCGATTGGGTCGCTGCCTCCCGCTCGAAGTGTGCCGATGTACTATCCGACTTCGTATTCAACCGCCGCGTATGCTCCCCAGGGTGGCTACGCGCCCGGCGCCGCGAATCGTGCTCCGACGTTAATCCCCACCGCCTATCAGCAAGGCTGCGGCCCGACGGGTGTGCCGACTTATCCGATCAGCGCGGGGCCCGCTCCTTATGCCGCGCCGCAAACCGCTCCTGGCGCACGGCCCTTTGTTCCGATCGCTCGCATGCCGAATCAGGTTTATATTTCGCGCGGCTTGATCGGTCAGCCGGTGGTTTATGTGCCGGGGCAGCCGCTTCGCAACGGGCTTCGCTATATCTTGCCTTAGTGGTCGCAGCCAAGAGACCAATTCGCTAGCGAGTCGCCGCTAGCGGAATCGTGGCGGTCGAATGTTACAGAGCGCCGCCAAGACAAAACGCCGATAGAGTTCAGATCAGAGAACGCGCCCGCGATCCAAGGATGGAGTCCGCGACGAATGGTGGGACATTTCCGAACGAGCGACTGGCTCAAGCTCGCTGCAATTCTTTTCGTGGCGTCTGTCTCCAGCGGGTGCTCGATCTGCCGGGCGATTCAACAGCCCGATAAGAAAGACCTCACGGTGCTGATGCCCGGGAATTCTCGGGCGGAAGTGATCGCGGAAATCGGGTCGCCGAGCTATCAAGAAAATCTCAATGGCGCCCAGCGGGATGTGTTTTCGTTCCGCCAAGGCTACACCAAGCCGGTCAAAATCGGTCGCGCGGTGGGCCATGGTGTCGCCCTCTTTTCGACTTTCGGGCTCTGGGAATTCGCGGGTTACCCGATTGAACTCGCGCTGGATGGTGAAGACGTTCGCGTTCAGGTCGACTACGACCATGAGATGCAAGTCACCGACGTAACCTACTTTCGCGGCGGGCACCTTCGCGAGAATGGTCCCACACTGCCGACGGAGCTCTATGGCGGGAAGGTGGATGTCAAAGACGAGGTTGTTACGATTGCTCGCGGGCCGGGCGGCGAAGCGGTCGTGATGCGAGGCGTCAAACCGGCGCCCAAAACGCATGACGACACCCGCGTCGCTGAGAAACCTGGCCCAGAACCGGTTAACGAAGCGACCTACTATTCCAGCAGTGATTCGGATCGTTCCGTGCAGGCATCGCAGATTAGCGGCACCAAGCTTCGGTAGGCGGGCAGGTGTTGAAAAATAGCTTGTTTTTCCATTCGTGCCATTCGTTCATTGGTGCGCGCACTCGGGAATGGGGATGAATGGGCGCATGAATGGGGTTTTGAGTTGAAAATTGGTGGCTGGTGGCCGAGGTGGCTGGCTCTCGGTGATGGTGTCTGTGCGGTGAAAAGCAGCTTTTGAGTCGAAAGAGTTGGTGGCGAGGTGGCGGCGGTGGCGAGCTCTCGTGGGCGGTGGCGGTTGGTGGCAGTTGGTGGCGAGTCCGCAGGTTGTTGAGGGTTGGTGAGGGCGGATTGAAAAAGGGCTTGTTTTTGCAAACTTGCAGTCTTGCAGTCTTGCAGTCTTGCGCGCTCTCGGCGGCGCGCACCACTCGCGCGCAAGTTTGGTAAGGATTTGAAAAGGGCTTGTTTTTGGCGCCTGGCCCAGATGGCTGCTCTCGGGGGCCGCTTTTCAGCAGGTGGTCGAGGTGGCCGAGTTTGGATGGTTGTTTGAACGACATTGTGATTACGTCCTTCGTCCTTGGTCACTCGGGATCGATTGGCATCCCATTTTAGGAATTGAGTGGCGCTATTTGTGCGCTATTTTTGAAAAACTTATTTGCCACAGATTTCACGGATCCATGCGGGTAGCAGGGATGCAGATGAACCCAGATGCGGGGGGAGGATCGCGGAGGGGCCGAAGTGCAAAGATGGGAGGGGAGCTGCGGGCGTGGGGGCCGTTTGAACTTGGGGCCAGTTCGAATCACTGAATTTGCGCTGGCCTGGTCCGAGGCACACGGCGGCACTGCACCGCCTTAACACGGCGCCCGCGAGGATGTCGCGAGATTTCATTCTAGAAGAATAGCCCAACAAAGAGTCCTGACCCCTTTGATTTGATCCGTCCCAGGTTCCCGCCGAAGTAGAAAAGGCATTTTTTAAGTTCGCGATTTCAGGCCAACTCGGCAACAGAAGGCGGAAACAAAAGTGAAATAAAAGCGACAAAGTGAAGTAAAAGGAGATTCTACTTTTCCAACACACGCCGGCCGCACAGGCGCACCGACGACTTAGGCCCAAGCGACTTCGCCGTGTGCCGTTGACTATGTTAGGGACTCAACAAACGGGGAGATCCGAGTTTTACCCGTCTACAAAAAATGAATGTCCGCTTTTAATCTTTCAGAAAGCCCACTGCTGGAAGTCGAGGCGGTGGTGAGCTTCGTTGGGGCTTCACTTATTTCGCATCATCTACCGAAGCCACTTTAGTTTGCCCTTGCTTAGGTTTACGGGGCCGATTGGTCGCCTCCGCTCGAAAATGCCTGGGCTGAGCCAAACGCAAGGGCGCCTGCTACTGCACGATTCGCGCCTTAGTCCGGTTGCCAAAAGGGCTGGAAAAAAGTTCAATGGGTGGCCTGTCGCTACGACTTTCAGAGGGTCGCTGATTCTAATAGTCAGCGGCCTTTTTTTGTTGAGCGTGCTCTTGGCAAATGGGAATGCTAAGAAACGGCCAGCTGAATCGATTGGCAATCGGCGCTACATCAGGGGTTTAGGTTGGAACTAGTAGTCGATCCAGCGAACAACGTGAGTCATGGCCTTCGGAGTACCGAATGCCATGGCGCCCCTCAACGGTGACATTGATCGTTAGGGCATGTATTCGATACGGAATTATCATCGAGGGCTTCGCTGTGCGGGGCCATTGAATTTTGGGGTAAATGCATGGCGGTTTTGTTGCAGATCAATGGGGCCTGTAAGAGCTACGGCGAGCAAATTTTGCTGGACGACGCAAGCGCTACGATTACGGACGATACGAAGGTCGGCTTTGTCGGGCGCAATGG
>JBKJSI010000470.1:0-9565 GCA_046595915.1 Pirellulaceae bacterium | reverse complement strand
TGCCTAGCTAAAACGGATGCTGGGCAAGTTGCCATAGAATTGTTTAAGTCGAGACGATCTGAGTCGGCTCCATTATTTATGCCGATCTCCGGCCTCTTCAGCTGGGGCAATTCCACCGGCCATACCACTCCCTGTGCGATTGCCCCAATTCGCTTCTGTCGAGCTGTGATTCTGAGGTGGATTCTCGCTTTTGGGCGTTGGACCACTTTCTACCTTAGTAACCGTCTCCGCAGGTTTGGGGGTCGCAGCCTTCTTCTTCTTGTCAGAGGAAGATCCGGCTCCGCCGTAATTGTAGTCCTCGCCCTGCATCTCGATCGAAGGTTTAGGTATCGACGCCTCAGCTGGGGTCTCTAAATCTCCGGAAGCGGCATTCTTGTTCTGATGGCCCGTTTTTTTATTATCAGGCGTACGGGGGGTGGTCTGCGACATGATCGAGGTGCTCCGAATGCAAAACTAAAGGTTGCAGTTAAAGGGGTAGAGTCGCACGGCTATGCGTCCTCTTGGCTTAGGCAAAGGCTGTACCGTTTCAGCCATCTGCCGCAATGCTGTTTAGTTTGACGTTCAGTGGATGAGCCTGAGCCAGACGGGTTCTTGTTCACTTTGGACCGAACTATTCCACAACCACCTTCGGCATGACGTTTTGTCACAACCACTCACTCTTTAGGCGTCAAATGGACCCCCGACATAATTTCAAACTTACCCGAACGACTCAAATCGTGATGTAGAAGCGGCAGCGAAAAATAAGTTGATTCGGTATGGCATTTGCGAATATGCCAAACTCCTTTGCTCGTCGATGAGTCCGCCTCGCTAGGTTTGGCCGCACGCGCAATCAACTCGAAAGTTTGCCATGAATACGCTGCAGGAGCTGCTCATTGATGAAGTGAAAGATATCTATAGCGCCGAGACTCAACTGCTCCAGGCGCTTCCTGAGATGGCGAAGAAGGCTTTGACGCAATCCCTTCAGGAAGCGTTCAGCAGTCACCTTGAAGAAACCAAGGGGCAAGTCGAACGATTGAAGAAAGTCGGCGAGCTACTTGAGACCAAGCTGACCGGCAAGACCTGCAAAGCGATGCAGGGCCTGATCGAAGAAGGTAAGGAAGTGCTCGAAGAAGAGGGGCAATCCGCCGTGATCGACGCCGCACTTATTGGCGCGGCGCAACGTGTGGAACACTACGAGATCGCTGCTTATGGCACGGCCAAGGCAATGGCGGAACATTTGGGCTTAGACGACGTGGTAGCCCTCTTGGAAGAAACTTTGGATGAGGAGTCGGCTGCAGACGAAAAATTGACCCAGGTCTCGGTCGATGAAGTCTTCCCGGCAACGGATGAATTGGACGCCGAGGACGGTGATGCCGAGGATGAAAACGAAGGTGATGAGGAGGATGCTGAGGATTCAGAAGAAGAAATGTCAGACAAGAAGGCGCCCGCGAAGGAGCCGTCAGCCAATCGCTAACGATCATTTTTAGCTGCCCAAATCGATTCCAATTCACAATCCCCTAAATCAGGACTTCATCACATGTACCGTAGTTTTATCCAATCCTTGAGAATACAGCCTCTGCAATCCGACTTTACCCGCGCTGGTGCGTTGGTCGCGTTGAGCTGTGTTTTAATAGGCTGCGAAAATCAACCAGCGAATACTGCAACTACGCCGCCGACAAACTCCGGCGTGAATGTGCGGGACCAAGACAGCTCGGCCAAGACGCCGATGGATCAAAATGAGAATTCAAAGGATATCCAAATCACTGCGGATATCCGTAAGCAAGTTGTCGCTGCCGAGATGTCGGTGAACGCTCACAACGTCAAAATCATCACTCAAGATGGAAAAGTGACGCTTCGCGGCCCGGTCGTTTCCGACGACGAAAAATCGCAAATCGAAAAGATCGCTCGCGCTGTTGCGGGCGACGACAAAGTAGATAACCAAATCGAAGTTAGCCCTAAGTAATTCGTTTCGATCGTCAACATTTAAGGAATAAATATCATGGACCTCTCAGTAGTCGAATCATCGATTGTTGTCGCCGCAGCGGGATACTCGCTCGTTTATCTGCTCGCGGGAGGTGGCTTTGTCGGAGCGATTGTCATTTTTATCATTGCGAAAATGCTCGGTAAATAGATCGTTCCCTCGGCTACTTTAGGCTTCAATCCCAATTCCAAATTTCAAAATTCAAGGATCATGTCATGGCCAACTCTGTATTCTGCACTGCCTCCTCGCCTCAAACCAAAATCATTGTCGATGAGCTGCGAAAGGCTGGCTTCTCGGGGAATGATATTTCCGTGCTCATGGCCGACAAAACCGGGACACGAGATTTTGCTGTCGAAAACGAAACGAAAGCGCCGGAAGGCGCGGCGACTGGCGCTGGCACCGGAGTTCTCTTGGGCGGAGGCCTTGGTTGGCTCGCTGGCATTGGCGCTTTGGCGATCCCTGGCTTAGGACCGCTCATTGCAGCGGGCCCGATCATGGCGGCGCTGAGCGGTGCGGCTATTGGTGGCACCCTTGGCGGTGTCACCGGCGCGCTCGTTGGCATGGGAATCCCTGAATACGAAGCCAAGAAATACGAAGGCAAGCTCACATCAGGAGGCACTTTGATCTCGGTGCATTCCGACAACGCCGCCGAAACTAACCGAGCCAAAATGATTTTCGAGAAATTCGGCGGGGAGGATATTTCATCGGGCAGTGAGGCGGCTGTGGCAAAGCGATAATGAGCTCCTGCCCGATTCAAGTAGGTTGCCGATGTGATTGGCTGCCTTAAGGGAGTCTACAACATCGGCTTTTTTTCGTTTTCAAGCAATTCGAAGGCTAAGCTCGCAAAGGAGGAAGGCGTCCTCAGGCTTGCGACGTCAATGCGTGAGCGGATCATCTCCTCCACCTTAGGGGCATTTTTTTTCGGCTAGTGCGGCCAACGAGCGTTGCATAAGACTGGACCGCTTCTTCACGTAATGCCGTTTCGTCGCCTCGCATCGATTCATTTTGGCGCCTAGCGAACGACTTGCCAGCTTTGGAGGTCGAACCGCAAGAGCCAGGCTAGAGGGACTGCTTTTCGAGCATAGCCATTTAGGTGCGTTTAATGACCTGTTTCGATGCGAAACTCTAGATCAGCTACCGTGAAAAAGGAGTGAAATGACGACGAAGAATCTCGGCAAATGCTTCGTCTGCTCCTCTATTTATTCCCTTTAGAGTTACGATCATCAGGCGGCTCGTTCAATTCCCGGCGCCTGACATCAATCCTTTGTCGATACGAGCGAAACCCTCGTTCTACTTTCGAGTTCGCCCGGTCACCGTTCCCAACACAATATCGAGCTTCGGTCAGTCGCTCGCTTGCCTCAGGTGCAAGGGATCTCCTCAAATGTGGCGCCGCAAAAATTTCACGATCCCGCGGTTAACGATGTCAGGTTCTTCGCGATGAATCTAATGCCGGGCGTGTGGAAGTATGATGACTTCGGAAAAACGGCAATTGAGCTGAGGTCCGCGAGGCGAAAGTGCACTGGAAGATCATTGCGTCCATGCAGAATCAGCCTTGGAATTTTGACGATAGACGCCACGGATTTCTGCGAACGGCGGACAAATGCGAAGTAATAATGTAGCATCGCAGTCAATGCAGCCGGTTGTGACCCGCCTTCGCGAAGGTATTGCAGATCGCTCTCCTCCGTAGCGTAAGCCGCCCCCTAACTTCATCGGTTGCCGGTGACGCTTTGTCCACCATCATTAGACGTAGGCAGTAGCGAAGTCCAGGAGCTGACTTCGTAAGTAATCTGCCGCGCCGCTGAGCAAATCCTCTAGAAGGAACGAGCCTTGCACTGCAATTGAACTTACATGGCTGGCACTTCGCGATCCGAAACTCCGAGTGGTGAGAAACCCAATGACCATCCCCACGGAGCCGATAGGAAGCATTCCGCGACCGATTGCTCTCGTTGAAGCTAGCACCACCCGCGACGGCGACGATCCACTGTTGGGCTCGATGTACGACGACGCGATTCGCGACACGATCGAGCGCTTTGAAGCAACCGGGTCGCCAGTCGTCACTGACGGGGAACAAAGGAAGTACCACAACTTCTGGACATACTGCGTCCATGGGCTGCCCAACACGCATCCGGATGGCTTTCGAATTCCATTCGCTGCGGGGCCACACGCGGCGCATGCCGCGCCTCACAGCAGGCCCGTTTCGCTACAAGCGATATGCCGACAGTTATCTTGACGTCGCGCAGTGGCACGCCCATCGCCCAGTGAAGCAGGCCGTCATCTCTCCGTCCGCTGTGAGTTTGATGTATCCGGAACAAGAAATTACCGGCTATAGTCGATCAAGAATTTCTTAGACGACATGACAATCAGGGCGCCCAGGGCGGCGCCGCCTATAATGACGATTTCCGAAAGATGGATAAGCGCGCCGACGTGGCCGCCTGCCCAGGCAAAGCCGCCGAGCACGGCGACAGTCACGAGAATAAAACCAATGATAACGAGCATGACAACGACCTTGGTGGCTGAACTCTTCGCGCGGTGGCGGGGCGCGAACTGCGCAAATCTAGGTCGCAGATTGGGCGTGTGTTGCGTTCTTGCAACGATCCGCGGAGCTTGGGCGGCCGATTGTGCGGGTAATGCGAGCTAGTGCCTCACTGGGCGGCGGTGAAAGCGGCTTACCCATTTTTTAGTGCGGGTCCACCCTACCTCTAGCGCTATCTACGCAGTTTAAGTAGTCTGGGGTCATCTCAAGGAGGTGGCCTGATGGATTCTTTTAGCGTCGAGTTTCGTGCCGAAGTTCTTAGCGCATGCGACAGTGGTGAAATGACTCATGACGTGGCGTTGCGTTTCGGCGTCTCGAAGTCGTGGGTGCGGCGTATTAAGCAGCAGCGCCGCGAGACCGGTCAGATCGCCCCCAAAACCGCCGCTCCGCGCCAAGCGAAATGGCGAGTATGGTCAGAGTGGTTAGTGGCGAAGCTCACCGCCCAACCGGATATTTATCTACGTGAGCTTCAAGCCTTGCTCAAGAAAGAACGAGGTGAGGAGGTGTGCCTAGCAACGCTTTGCAATGCTTGCTGCGCGCTGAAACAATCTCGAAAAAAAAGACGCTGATTGCGAGCGAACAAGATCGGCCCGATGTGGTCGAGCAACGCGCCCAGTGGAGAGCCTCTCAGCCACAGCCTCTCAGCCACAGATCGATCCTCGCCACTTGGTCTTTATCGACGAAACCTGGGCAAAAACCGACATGACGCGCCGCTACGGTCGGGCGCTGCTCGGCGTCAGGGTGGTAGAAAAGGCTCCCTGTGGTCGATGGCAAACCACGACCTTTTTAGGAGCGATGCGAGCGGAAGGTTTCAGCGCTCCACTGACCGTCGAGGGCCCGATCAACGGAGAGTTGTTCCTGGCTTGGGTCCAGCAGCACCTGGCGCCAGCTTTGAAGCCTGGCGACATCGTGGTGATGGATAATCTCTCCAGTCATAAAGTCGCTGGCGTCAAGCAAGCCATTGAAAAGGTCGGTGCGGAACTGCGATACCTGCCGCCCTATTCACCCGACCTGAATCCCATCGAATTGGCTTTCTCCAAACTGAAAAAACTACTCCGCGATGGGGCCGAACGAACCGTCGACAAACTCTGGGAACTGTGTGGGAAAGTCCTCGATCAATTCAAAGAGCCCGAGTGCAGAAATTACTTCCAACATTGCGGATACCGCCACACCTAAAATGAAACCGCACTAGCACTTCGCTCGATTCAACGGACGCATCGAGTTCATCATTATCCGTGTCGCGTTAGGCTCGATTTGCGGTAATTGAAGTTGCTCTGCGACAATCGGGCCACTCTGGCGCCACAGCTTCCTTGCGAGTGTCGCTACCTATCTGCCGCCAATCTCCCAAATTGACGCGGTCTCCCGCGTCGTGCAAAGCGCGCATTCGAGTCCGATGGCGATGACCATTCCCACCACCATTTGGGCACGGGCGATTCGCAGAATTGCGGCTGCCAGCGACGAGCTTGGCGGCGGGCAAGTCCTCGCCCCGCGCGATTGCCTCGGTGCGATCCGCCAGGTCTTCTACAGGTCTTCTCCAGGTCTTATCCATGTCTTCTCAAAGTATTCTCCAAGTCTAGCCCTGATCACCTTCCGTGGTGTCTGCGAGGCTGAAAAAAATAGCGGATTTCGCTTGGAAAATCACCGCCCATCCACGGCAGCGTTGCTACGGTTGCGAGATTTTGGGGACGTTCAAGGCTCCCAACGAAAGGGAGCACGGAAGAGGATCTGGAGAAGCGTCGCCGGTACCCCCCGATTGGACTGGGTATCAAATGGGGATTTCTTCGCTTGCCGGTGACTAACCGGTCGATCGTTTCTCCGGCGCTGGATTCTTGGCGGATTTGAGTTTGTGGTACGTCTGCACTTGCTGGTTCACGAATTGCCCCAACTTGAGGTAGGCATGCAGGGCGGGCGTGATTGCCTTCAAAGTGGCGAGCGAATCGGCGCCTTCGGAGGCGATCGGTTGTGCCTGCTCGATCGCATCTTTGATCCCGAACCGCAATAGGAACGAGTCGCCAATGTCGGCGCCGAAAATGCTCGCGAGCGAATCTGGATCTTGAAGCGAGGCCGCAATGTGTTCGCGGATGCGCTCGACGCGCTGATCGACAGCGCTGTTTCCTGCAGCGCTGTTTTTTAAAACCCGGTTGACTTTTTTCTTGCGAGGCGCGTCCCGAGGAGTTTCGAGAGGATTGCTAAGAGGCGTTTCGCCACCCGCGACTATTCTTGCGTCTCTTTCGGCAATCGGTTCAGCAATCGGCTTCTCGTCGGGTTTCTCATTGAGGTGACCTTCAGCATGACTTCCGTGGTCATCGCCGTGGTCATCGCCGTGGTCATCGCCATGGTCATCGCCATGGTCATCGCCATGGTCATTGCCATGGTCATTGCCGTGGTCATTGCCGTGGTGATCGCCGTGGTGATCGCCGTGGTCCTCAAATGCTCCGTCGAAGGAAGAGACCTCCGTGGTGGTCGGACTCGAATCGAAATTCAGGTTTGTTTCTTCGGACATTTTTCTACTTCCTAAACGTGGGATTGAGAAATCAAAACACTTCCTTGCTTTTTTCGTGTCTTTCTTAAAGTTGACCCGTGGAACCGAAAGCCAAGGGCTTCCAGAGGCGGGGCGAGCCTAGCTTTTGCATCTCCAATAAAGCGTCGCGCCCCTGCCGCGAGTCGTCGTAGTTGACGATGAGTGCGTTGGCCAGATTGCAGGAGGGCGAGTTCAAGTTGGACTTGGGTGATCCGCGCAGGATCCGTTCCCAGGTACTTCACTCGCTGGCGCCCCTCCACGCGATAGCGAAGCTTGGCGATCAAGGTCCCTCTTCCGCGGGTTTCGTAACTAACGACCCCGGATCGCTTCAAGGCGGCTAACTCCTTTTCTTCCAGGGCCAAGTCCAAGAGGATTGATTGGGGCTTTTGGCCGGCTGGCTTTTTTTCGTGTTCTTGTTGGGCTGGCATCGTTGCGCCTCCTTGGCGATGCGGGTGATTTGATCCTCGAGCGCCTGCATAATGTTGAGGTCTTCTTTGGTGTATAGGTCGCTCACCTCGATATCCCTAACAAACCGTTTGCGATAGACTTTATCCGCGAATGTCTCCATGACCGATTGCGCGAGCAAGGTCGAACTCAGCAGATGGAACACCAGTGTCTTGCGGATCGGATCCTTGATCGAAAAAGCTAAACGAATCAGTGGCTCGACCCGATGCCGATCGGTAATCTCCGATACCTCATTCAGTTCGATTGGCCTGCCGCCCATCGAGGACAAAGCGCTGCGCTGGGCTTCGCGCTGCGCACGATATGCCTTGATGTAAAGTTCCGCCGGATCGGGCTCGACCGGTTCAGCGCGGCAAAGTTGCAGCAGCTTCGTATCGAACTGCTCCAGCAAGAGACGACGACAAGCACCGGCATCTCTGTGCTCGAGGTAGGCGGTGAGTTGCTCGAGCCAGTCTTGGGTTGGCTTCCAAGTTGCGCAGCCTTCGTTCTCGAGGTCGAGGCTTTCCAGGAGCCCTGCAAGGCGCCGCTCCGAGGTAATGGCGCCGCGAACATCCGTTCGATCCATCTTGGCTAGTGACCAATTGGCGAGGACCAGCATCGGTCGCAACGGTTTCGTCTCGATCTCGGTTTCGGAGTCATTTTCATGGTCATGCTTGGCGCCGGAGTCGGCCGTAGTTTCAGTCGAATAGCGAATCGAATCCATTGGTCGGGTGGCTGTGACCTGAAGCAGGCATTCCAGCTCACCTGGATTAAGTTTTTCCCATTCGCCGCCCGGCACGGCAGCGATGCCGATGCTCCGCAGCATGGCGACTTCTTCCATGCAGTACACCACCACGGTGTATCCCTGTGACTGCGCGAGCAGGGACGCGTGACGGTATTCCCGGAGGGCGGTTTGGAGCGGCCATTGGTGGCTTTTCCGGCACCGCAGATTGGCAAGCAACGTGACCGGCTTGGCATCGGGCGAAACGCAAATCTTCCAGATTAGACCGTCTTCTGCATCGAAATCAGGATGCCATTTGACGCTTACATCGTCCAAGCGCCGGGCCGCAACTCCAGCGCGAACCAGTACTTTTTCTCCATACTTCCGCATGAGGCGACCGAACAGAGGAGCATCTTGCCGCGGCAACCTAAAGAATGCCGGATCGCACCGGAAGCGATCCCACGGGGCCGGAAGCCGATAGGGCTCTCCCGCCTGGGCAATCTCCCAGTAGATCTCTGAGAAGATCTCGGCTTCATTGTCAGGGCGCACGTCCATGGCGCTGGGTCCCTTCCTTGGGTAATGGCCAGTTACACCGGCCGGTTATTTACATCAACTAGGTTTTGGAGAATCAGGTTTTAGAAAACCAGGCCTCTGATTTTTGCTTAGATGCAAATCGCTCGAGGCATTGGGCCGACAAAGTGAAGGCCTCTAACTATTACAACGCAGAAGTCGTTCAACAGTTCGCGCAATAATTGAATTTATTCACAAGAGCATTGTGGATTACCCCTCGTAGTCGGTCCACAATCCTTCAAGAACATCCGTCACAGGCGTTGTCACACTTCCATAAAAAGTCTTTGGCGTGCGGACATGAGTTGTCAAGCGCGGAGTCTGCTAGAAAGCAGGAAGTCCCACCCACCATTGCCAATTCGTAAGGCAGGAAGATGAGGGCCAACGAATTACATCGCATCCGATGTCGCATCCAGCACAGCATCCCAGTTGAAGTGCATCAGCGTCCGCCTTTGAAAATAGGCAAATCCTGTGCCTTTTTTACTAACATTGCCGCTATCGATGAGCAATATTTACCGCGCGCGTGACTTAAAGTTGTTCACGCTGGAGCTCTGGGCGAGGTTTCTTAGGCTCCCAAAATGGGTAAGGCAAGGATTCTGGCAGCGGCGCTGGCGCTGAAGTTTTGCTGCTAAAAATCGCGCGTTTTTGCGTCACTATATATGTGTGACTTCCAGGTAGTTCGGCTGCGACCTGTTCGCGGACCTCTTCGCCGACCCCTTTGCCGACCCGTCCGCGACCTCCTCGCCGACCTCCTCGCCGACCTCCTCGCCGACCTCCTCGCCGACCTCCTCGCCGACCTCCTCGCCGACCTCCTCGCCGACC
>JBKJSI010000414.1:0-3788 GCA_046595915.1 Pirellulaceae bacterium | reverse complement strand
AGTCGAACAGGATTTTGGTGAGGCGTATTAGGTTGGCTCGGGTGTTAAAGCGCCAGGAAGGCAGGCGGGAGCCTGCCCTACTTCACTTGCCGATGTTTCCGGCCGAACGGGATTTTGGTGAGGCGTATTAGGTTGGCTCGGGTGTTAAAGCGCCAGGAAGGCAGGCGGGAGCCTGCCCTACTTCACTCAATTTTCGATTTCACCCTCACACCTCCACCTTCTTCCAACCTCCCTGGAAGAACCGCGCCGAGATCAAACTCGCTCTCACGGCGACATCGATGCACATTGCCCACCAGGCGCCTGGGGCTCCTAGGTTTAGGCCTTTGATGTGGATGCCTAGGGCGGGGATGTCGATGGCTTCCCAGGCGAAGTACATGGCTAGGGGGATTCTTAGGCCGGCTAGGCCGATGAAGGCTACTAGTAGCGGGAAGCGGGTGTCGCCGGCGCCTCTTAGGGCGCCGTTGAAGACTTGAAGACTGGCTAGGAAGGGTGTTGAGATAGCGACGATGGCTAGGAGTTTTCCGGCCAGGATCGTCGTGGGGTGGTCGAAGTCTCCGGTGAAGATGGCGGCGAGCTCGCGCCCGTAGAAGAAGAAGCCTAGGGCGGCGATGCCCATGATGGCTCCGGCGAAGCCTGCGGCGGCGAGGGCGCCGCGCTGGGCTCGTTTGGGGTCGCCGTCGCCGAGGCATTGGCCGGCTAGTGCGCCTGCGGCTACTTGGAAGGCGGAACCGGGGAGATAGGCGAGGGCTTCGACGACGACGGCGACGGTGTGGGCGGCGGCGGAGCGGAGGCTGATGGAATTGATGATGGCGACGTAGGTGAGGTGACAACTTAGTGTCGCTATGGCATCGATGCCGCCGGGGATGCCGGGGCGGAGGATGCGGGCCATGAGTTCGCGATCAACTTTGAAGGGTACAGAACCGAGCCGTAGGCCTGCGCGGCCGCGCCAGAGTACGAGCAAGATGATGAGGCCGGCGATGCAGTGGCCTACTGTGGTGCCGATGGCGAGTCCGCGAAAGCCGAGGTTAGGAAATGGGCCAAAGCCGCTGACGAGCGCGAAGCTGAGGCCGAGATCAATGAGGGCGACGCTCGATTTGGCGACGAAGCCGGCGAGGGTATCGCCGGCGCCATGGAGGCAGCCGATACCAACCCGTTCGATCATCATGAGCGGGACGCAGGGGATGAGGATCATGGAGTATTGATGAGCTAATTCGGCGGCGCGCCCGCGGAGGCCCATGAGGGCGATGAATTGACGGTCAAGAAACCACATCGCGAGTATGATGACGATGGCGAAGCCGACGCCCAGAAAGAGGGACTGTTGCAGGGCGCGATTGGCGGTGAGGCGGTCGCCTTGGCCGTAGAGTCGCGCGATGAGGGCGGTGGCGCCGATGTAGAGGGAGGCGAAGAGCGAGGGGAGGAGCCAGAGGACGTAGGCCATGAGGCCCATGGCGGCTTTGGATTCGTCGTCCTGCAGATAGCGCGAGCAGAGGAGTAGATCGGTGTAGCTGACGCAGAGGTTGAGGAGTTCTTCGAGGAGGACGGGGAGGGCGAGGATGAGGAGCGGGCGCAGGACTCCGGGGTGGGTTAGGAGTGGGGAACGCTGGGGTTTTGGGAGCGGATTCAATGGTTCAATTTCAGATGGTCGAGTCTTCTCGCACTTCGCACTGCTTGGCAAGCAAGCAGTGGCACCCGAGGGAAAGGGAGTATCGAGGACGAATGCCCCGATTACGAGAGGAATGAATAGGTGAGCGACGTCGATAGGGCGGTTGAGTATACTTGTGTCGCCCTCGATTATGAGGGTGCTTCTTGCTGCGCCCAGGTTGTTGAGTACAACCAACCTGGGCTACCCGATACGCAAGCGCAAGGCCGTGTTTAGAAAACAAAACGGGTTCAATCGATTCTACGTGCGAGGCTTTTTAGCCGTTTTGTTTTCGAAACACAGCCACACACTGTTTATCCCCTCGCCACTTTTTCGCCCCCGCTATTGAATGTCCACCGACGAAATTGAATCGCTGCCGAGTCGTTATGTTGTCGGCATTGACTTGGGGACGACTAACTCTGCGCTTTGCTATGTAGACACCCATAAGTCACCTTGGTCGGTCGCGACGTTTGCGATTCCCCAGGTCACCGCGATCGGTCAGCTCGAATCGCGGGAGGTGTTGCCTTCTTTTCATTATCAGCCCAGCAGCGAAGAGGTCACCGCGGGCGCGGCCGATCTGCCTTGGGTCAATAAGGCGTCGAAGCAAGACTACACCGTTGGCGTTTTTGCTCGCGAGCATGGGGCGCTGACGCCGGGGCGGATGGTTTCTTCGGCGAAGAGTTGGCTTTGCCACGGCGGGGTCGATCGCAATGCGGAGCTGTTGCCTTGGCGGGCGGCGGAGGGTGTCGCCAAGTTATCGCCGGTGGTGGTGAGTTCGCGGTATATCGCGCATTTGCGGAGTGCTTGGAATCATCGCTTTCCCAGTGACCCGCTCGAGCGACAGGATGTGGTGCTGACGTTGCCAGCTTCGTTTGATGAAGTGGCGCGCGAGCTGACGATTGCCGCGGCGGCGAAAGCGGGGTTGCCGCGGGTGGTGCTGATCGAAGAGCCGCAGGCGGCGTTTTATTCTTGGCTCGATCGGCATGCGAAGGATTGGGAGGCGCGAGTCACGCCGGGGCAGAAGATTTTGGTGTGCGATATTGGCGGCGGTACTTCGGATTTTACATTGATTCGCGTGCGCAAAAGCGACGCGCCAAGTGCTGGCGCGGCGAAGGTGCAGTTTCATCGCGTGGCGGTGGGTGAGCATTTGATTTTGGGCGGTGATAATCTCGATCTGGCGCTGGCGCATTACTTGGAAGAGAAGCTTTCGCCGGGGAAGAAGCTCGATGCGCGGGCTTGGGATTTGCTCTTGCGGGCGAGTCGCAATGTGAAGGAGACGCTGCTCGATGATAATGCGCCGGAGTCGATGACGGTGCGGTTGCCGAGTGCGGGTTCGAAGCTGATTGGCGGCGGGATGCAGACGACGGTGACGCAGGAAGAGGTTCAGCAGATTTTGCTGGAGGGATTTTTTCCGAGTTGTGAGCTCACGGACAAACCGTCGGCGCGGCGAAGTGGGTTTCAGGAGTTTGGGTTGCCTTATGCGCCTGACTCGGCGGCGACGAAGTATTTGGCGGCTTTTTTGACTGCTCATCGGTTTGCGGGGGAGGAGGGTTCTCACGGAGGCACGGAGAACACAGAGGAAGAAACAAAAACTCATGATCCGGCTCGGCCGGATTTGGTGCTATTTAACGGTGGGGTTTTTAGTTCGGGGCAGATTCAAGAGCGGATTATTGAGTGTTTGAGGAGTTGGTTTCGGCCGACGAGTAAACCTGCGACTTGGTCGCCGAAGATTTTGGAGAATGATCGGCTCGATTTGGCGGTGGCGCGGGGAGCGGCTTATTACGGGATGGTGCGGCGCGGCGAGGGAGTGCGAATAGCGGCTTCACTGGCGCGGTCGTATTACGTGGGCGTTGATTCGCAGCCGCCGACCGCGGTTTGTATTGCGCCGGGGAGTACGGAGCCGGGGGAGACGATTGAGCTGGCGAATCGGAAATTTCGCTTGACGGTGGGGCAGCCGGTGGAGTTTCCGCTGTACTGTTCGAGTACGCGGCTGACGGATGCGGCGGGGGATGTGATTGAGGTTGATCCTGAACAACTGCGGGAACTGGCGCCGATTCGGACGGTGATTCAAGTGCGACGGAAGGAAGAGGCGAAGTCGCTCGATGTGACACTGCAGACGCATCTCTCGGAGATTGGCACGCTGGAGATT
>JBKJSI010000619.1:0-12182 GCA_046595915.1 Pirellulaceae bacterium | reverse complement strand
CTCAGCGGCGCCACTGAATTGCGGGCGCATTTCCGCCATTTGATCGATTGCCAGCATCTGCCGCACATAGACTTTGCCACTGCTAACAGGCGCCCAAAGCACAAGATTGTCGCATTCCTGATCGTCAATCGCCTCCGCCGCGAGCATTGCGCCCATGCGTAAGCCGACCACGCTTACCTTCCGGCAGCCTAGACCCGTTCGCATCCAATGCATGACATCGCGAACGTTCGCATGCCACGTTTCGATGCGCGATGGATCCGCGTCGGAGCCGGCGGAGTCGCCTGTGCCGTGCCAATCGAAACGAAGGGTTGGAATGCCTTGCGCCGCGATTGCATCAGCCAGGCGTCGCAGCGTTCGGTGGGAATGAACTTGCTCATAGCCGATTGGCGGGCAGATCACGACGCCATGATCCACCTGGTTGCCACTTTTCGCCGTATGCAGCCATGCGAATAGCGGCTCTTGGCGACTGGAGAGATAAAAGGCGGTTCGCGCGACCGCGGCGATTGGCGGCGAAGCGGCGCATGCGATCAATTCGGGATTCTCGACAACCAAGTGTGGCACGATCGAGACTCACCTAGGCATTGGATTTGGAAATCGTGATGGTAAGCTCGG
Organism: Pirellulaceae bacterium; assembly: GCA_046595915.1. Classification (GTDB taxonomy): domain Bacteria; phylum Planctomycetota; class Planctomycetia; order Pirellulales; family Pirellulaceae; genus JBKJSI01. The sequence goes on along the minus strand of JBKJSI010000619.1, from coordinate 11,570 downwards.
AATCGAGATTCAGAGCTTGAAGATTGGCGCGGAACGCGAGCTGCGACTCGCTACTTCGACGAAACATCACTATTTTGCTGCGATTCGGAACTAAGTGAAAATAGTTGTCATCGGGTAGAAACCCTTCCGCTTCTAAGCGTACGGTATGGAGGAAGCGATCGGCGCTGATCGTCACTCGATACGCTTCATCGCTGGCTTTCTCGGCACAAGCGGTAACGGAATGCGTCGTTGCCTTTCCCGCCGTCATTCGATTCACAAAATGAAACGCTTCACTGATGACTTGCCGATCCTCATCGAACCAAGTCGTAATCGCGGCGTCGTGCTGCGGGGGCCCGAAGCGGTAGGCATAGGTAGGGTCATAAAAGCGACCGAGCAGTTCATCGGCACTCACGCGCCGTTGTGAACGAGCATCGAGGGTTATCGCCATCTCTTGCCGTGCGACGATGATGTTGGGTTCTTTCAGCAGAACGATTGCTAGAGTCCCGGTACAGGGCAATGCTGTCTCATTGCTTAGATGCAGGTCGAGGCCATTGAGGCCCTCGTCCGTCATCGTCAATTGACGGCTTTGCCAGCTACGTTTCAGGAAATAGTATGCGGCCTTCGGTAGGCCAGGGGAATCAATGATGCCCCAGCCAGCGCCGGGCCAGATATCTTTGTAAAACCAGACGAGGCCGCCGCGATTGCTTGAGTGGGTACTCCGCCACTCGGAAAACACTCGCGCCATCATTTCGCCACTGACGGCGCGACTTAGCTCCAAGTAACGCGGCATGTCGAAGGAACGCAATTGGACGGGATCGACGCCGTAGATTTGGCGCAGATAGTGATCGCGGACATCTTCAAAGTCCCATCCCGCCCCGCCATCGCGCGGTACTCGGCTCTTCCAGGTTGGGTCATGCATGACCGGGTGGCTGCCACCGGTCACGGCAAAGATCGTGGAGGGCTCGGGGACGTTGGCGAACCCAAGACACTCCGGGCTGAATTTAACGTCCGCTTGTCGTAATTCACTTGGCGAGCGCAAATAGGCGCCGACGCCATAGTAATGGGTGATGCCAGTGTTCGTATGAAAGGGCAACGCGCCGCCCGTTGGTGAGGATGGGACATAGGCAGCGCCAGGATGCAGTGTCGCGCAAAGTTCAGGCAATCGACCCGAAAACCAATCATGGGTCCAGCGCTCTCGCGGTAGCCCAAGCATCGCCGCTTGCTGCTCAATCTCGCTATTGCCGCAATAGATGACCACCGACGGATGAGGCGACAATCGCTTCAGTTGTTCGGTCGCTTCCGCGGTAATGTTGGCGCTAAATGCAGCATCTTCGACCGGGTAATCCATGTTCGCAAACATGAAATCTTGCCAAACGAGCAGACCCAGCTCGTCGCAAATGCGGTAGAACGCCTCGCTCTCGTAATTCATTGTCCCACCGACGCGGAGCATATTGGCTCCGGCGGCTTTGGCGAGTTGCAGGTCGCGGCGGAGCGTTGTTTCGTTGCTATCAGGCGAAAGCAGATCACTCACCGTCCAACATGCGCCGCGGCAATAGACGGGCACATCGTTGATAAGAACGGAAAATCGATCGTCCGTTTGCACTTCCAGCTTGCGAAACCCAATCGGCGCCATGGAAAACCGATGAGCGCCGTCGGTCGTCTCGACGATCAGTTCACAGTTCAGCAGCGTTGGCGTTCCGTGCGTGTGCGGCCACCACTTGGGAGCGTTCTCGACCTGAACTTCGCCGCTAATCTGCCATCCATCATCGGTTGCGATCCAACTTAATTCAGCGTCAATACTTCCCACTCGCAAGATGGCTCGTTGCGGCTCTGCTGCGGCGGCGATCCGTGCTCGCAGGGTAACGATGCCTGTATCGCCACATAGCGTTGAGACTATGTGCAGATCATCAAGCAGAACCGGCGAGGCTTCTAATCGAATGGAGCGCCATGGACCCATCGTCGGTGCACAAGGCGACCAGCCGGGAATACGGCCAATCAATGCAGTTCGTATCCAGCGCAGTTGCTGGTTCCGAACGAGATTCGTTTTCCACTTTGGTCGTGGACGCTTACGCTTAAGCTCATCGGTCAGTGAACGGAAGCCAATCACCAGTTCATTGTCAGCTTGCAAGAACGGAGCAACATCGACGCGATAAGACCGAAACATATTATCGCTGGTGAGGATGCGTTGACCGTTAAGCCAGACTTCCGCCAGCGTCGCCAAGCCGTCAAAGCAAAGCCGGCAAAGTTGATCGAAAGCGCGATTGGGCGTCGCGAAACTAGTGCGAAACCACCAATCACTCGCATCGAGATCGGTGGGATGCTCGAAATCCCACAGACCAGCGGCATCGAGCGCCGATGCGACCGTTCCCGGCGCCGTCGCTTTCAACCAGGCACTCTGTTCACCTAGCTGATCAGGATGCGTCACGCTACCTGGTTGACGCGCAATACAAGTCCAGGCGCCAAGCTGAATGTTGGCAGTCGCTCGATCGGCTTCGGCTTCCATAAGGAGCGATGGCATACAAATGCATCCGTAAAGCGAACTAAGTCACGCGTGAAGCCAAGTGATCGATCGCCATTGCCCAAGTAGTCGCCATCTCATCGATTGGCGAAAGATCCAGAGTTTTCTTGCGCGCCATCGCCCGGGCTAGCTGGAATTGCATCGTCTTGGCGCCCGTTGAGAGGGAGGTGAAGCGGGCCGTCGACTCTTCGAGATGTTCAACACCCTGCTCGGTGAGCCACTTCAAATAGGTCGCTGTGCATTCGTAACTGGCGCCGAACTGCCTGAGCGTCGCAAATGAATATTGATGGAACATTTCCAGGGGCGCGCCGCTCAGCCATTGCAGATCTGCTGCAAATCGCGGCTTGAATTTATCGAAAGGATTCTCTTGTGGTGCACGATCGAGATGTCTCCGAAGAAGAGCGAGCGATGCTTCTACGAGTTCGTCACCTACCGAAAATCCGGGTCCGCGACGCTTCACAAATTCCGCATATGGCGGCAACATCGCGGGCGAGGCATAACCCTTCATTCTCAAAACCTGGACGAAATCATCGCCCTCTAGCTGGTAATAGCCTTGGCCATGAAAATAGCCTAGCCGCTTTTGCGCGATATCGATTTCCATCGCCGCGACGGTCGATTTGACGTGCGCCTGGTGATAAGCCGTCCCCGCCGTATCTGGCAGATAACGGGAATCGAGTTCGACGAGCACGGGCCTTCCGAGCGCGAGTTGCTCTTCGAGATGGACCTCAAGTGGGCGCCAGATCGCCAGTTCCTGCACGTCGAGGCCAAATAACTCATACAAATCGGCATGCGGGAATTTGAAGAAAGTCCATTGATCTCCTTCAAAGTCGATCGCCACTGTAAATGGCAACGCCGCGATCGGCTCGAAACCCCATGTGTGAAGCAATTCGATCCAAACATCGACGTAGCAGTTCGTCTCGGCCCAACTCCGCTCTTGCGTGTGGAGCCGATGCCGCTGGTAGAGTGCGGGATCGAGCTTGAGGTCGGCGAGTGTGTATTCCGCGACGGTCATAGTCCAAGCACACCCTTAATATCGCGTGGCCAATGATCCGGCTCGAAGCCGTGCGTCATGAAGAGGGCCAGAGCAATCCGCTCCAACCCAAAACCGATGCACGAGGTATGAGCTTCTTCGCCATTTTGAGTGCGAATATCGAACGTGTGCCCAAAGTGGTTCTGGTGGTAATTGCACGACGTGATTGCCGTTGGCTTCTCCGCCGTGGCGACTGCATGCACAAGTTCGAATTTGAGAACTTGTTCCTTCTGCGCCGCGGCCATCACCTTGCCGCCGCGACCGAAGAAAGGGTCATTGGCGATGACCGATTCCGATTCGAGACCAACCTCGCTCAGGATCTCAGTTCCCAGTTTCAACCAGTATTCGCGATGTTCGAGCGCCTGTTCAGCCGTGCCCATTCGGACGAACTCTCGCTGCCGGAAGATCTGCATCCGCGCGGGGTCGATGGAGGGCTCATGCCGAAAAACAAAAGCCCGTAAATCAATCGTCCGCCCATCCGCCGGCAAGGTTGTCCCCGCCGCAGTGGGATAGAGTGGGTAACATGCCGCCGGCGCGAGCATCACCTTCGTCGGTGTCAGTTCGGCGGTCCAATCTTCCTTTTTCTTACGTTTATCGAGCATCCGCAAATGGTCGCGTTCGTTCCCCGTGAAGGTATGCACCGAACCGAGCAAGTCGGGAAAGTTATCGATGTGCGTGAGCTTGAGATAGTTGGAGCGAGCCATGATCGGCGGCAACCGCATCACTTCTGATTGCAAATGGCTGCCGCGAAGCGTCACGTGCCTCTCAAATCGCTCGATGACTTCCTCGAAGACGCCGCTGAAGCCGTAAAGGCCATCCACGTCCAGCGAGATCAAGAGGCCCGATTCGAGCAGTTGATCGCGGCAATGGCGGTATGCGTCCGTCAGACTCTCGGTGGCAATGCACGACATGGATTAGCGTCCTTCTCGATGTGCGAGGAGCATGGTGGCGTTGAGCTTGGTGATTCGATCGTTATTGACCATCAAAGCAGCGCCGTACGCATCGCGAAGATGGCGCGCCAGGCTGAACTTCGAATCATTGCGGTAACCAGAGATCCCGCAAATCAGCAATGAATTCCCCACGATATCGACGATTCGCTGGGAGCAGGAAAGCTTCAGATTGTTCGTGTGAATCGAAAAGCCAAAGCCCTCGAATTCCGACGGGCAAGTCGATGTCAAGCGCTCGTGATATTCCCGCGCCAGCGAGTAAACGTTGTGTCGCATCTCTTGCAGCAGTTGATCGACTTCCGCCAGACGGATCGCTGAAAGCGGTGTTTCGCCTGGCGTCTTGCGAGCCTCCACCCTTACAAAACTACGCGCCCGATTAATCGCATCTGCAGCAATCCCGCTCCAGAGGGCTCCCCACACAATGTGAGAATAGGGATGCATCGTTTCTGAAAGAATTTCGGTGAAGGAAGTCGGCAGGATCTGCTCAACAGTCCCTTGAGCCGTCAAAGTAAATCCAGAGCTGCATGTTCCGCGAAACCCCATCGTGTCCCAAGTCGAAAGTGGCTCAGTCGTGTATTCGCCCCGGCGAATGAGGACGTGCACTTGATCCGATGGCTGAGCATCCACCGCACGACGGGCGGTGACCAGAATGTCGTCGGCATACTCGCCATACGAAATCACCGGCGCCTTCTTCGTCAGCGTAAACGAATCGCCTTCGACTTCCATTGCACAAATACTCGACAGCAAGTCGCCGCCGGTGCCGATCTCCGTCGTTGCTGAAGCCATGAGCCGCTGCTGATCTACTAGCTGTCGCAAGTAGTCGCGAAAATATTCTGACTGCTGTGCATGATGCGTGACGCAAGCGACTTGAATGCAATGCATCGCATAGATCATCGCCGTCGAGCCGCAGTAATGGCCCAGCGCTTCGCAGATCTTCGATGTCTGGACGACATCGAGCCCAAACCCGCCATACTCGACGGGCACGTAAGCGCTCAAGAACTTCGCTTCCTTCAGCGCGGCAAACGCTTCGCACGGAAAGCGGGCGTCGCGATCGACTTCGGCCGCGTAAGGAGCAAGCGCCATCTCACCGATGGCATGTGCCTGCGCGAGCAGGCTGTCGAAGTCGGAGGGTAATATTCGCGGACTTGGCGCTGTAGTAGTGATCATCGATCGGACTCGTGGGGCTGGGCGAAGGAATTGCATCAAGTGACTCGGGAGCGTCGAGTTACTTGGCCAGTTTGGATACGGCTTCCGAGATGGCCGCGATGCTACGGAACGTGCTGCGCCCCAACATCGATTCAGGAAACTCAATATCAAAACGCTCTTCCAAACCCAGCATCAATCCGACGGTCGCGAGTGAAGTGAGGCCTGCGGAGTAGAGATCGCCTTCGAAATCAAAGTTCTGGGCGTCGAACGCGACGCCGATCTGCTCGGCGACAACTTCTCGGATTGCTTCGATGTCAATCTCGGTGGTGGGTGCGACATTCGTCATGGTGCGGATTCCTGAGAAATGAGATGCCCGATTTCGGCTTCAATTGGCAATAACATCAGGGCGGAAGCGCGAATGCGATTCCGCCAAACTGAGCGCTTTCGATGCGAAGAAAATGCGACTAAAACTTACGTCATAAAAGCAAGGGAGCGATTTCCGGCATGTCAACTTGGGGCAGGTAGTAGGGATTGGCGCAGTCGCAACAACGCATATGGCTAAAAGCTAATGCGCGAAACAGGCGATGATTGGCGTGCGAATTGTGCACTGAGCTGTGCACCGTCGTCTATCGGGATTGAGTTAACGAACGATGCATCGCCATGACCTTGAGGTTTCGTCAAATCGCGGGGCGTCTATTCCTTTGTTGGTTTCCAATTCGACGAACTGGAACTTGGCGACCACCTTGCTCCAGGCTCCGCTCCAATAGCTCCCTGTTGCCATGGCGCACTCGAAGATCGATATTAATGGCAAAGCGGAGTTCGACCGTGTTGACTTAGCTGCTGGTTGCACCATTTGAAATCCTTCGCATTCCATCTAGTATCGCTATTTGAATGTTCACGACCGGCTTCACTCAATTGAAGAAAAAATGACCTTTCGCTGGCTCATCTTGCTCATCGCCCAGTGGCTCATGGCCTCGTCGGATGACTTGACCAATGCCAAGTCAGAAGAGGATTTTGAGACCAAAGTCCGGCCACTCTTGGTCGAGAAATGCCATTCCTGCCACGGCCCCAAGGAACAAGAGGGCGGCCTTCGGCTCACCCAGCGAGCCGAGGTGTTGCGCGGGGGTGATAACGGCCCCGCAATCGTGATCGGCGAGCCGGAGAAGAGCCTTCTGATCCAAGCGATTGGATATCAGGGCGATCTCAAAATGCCCCCCGACGGCAAATTGTCGGATACGCAAATCGCCACGCTGACGCGCTGGGTCAAAAATGGCGCTGCCTGGCCAGCGGAAGCTGCAAGCGTTGACTCCCTGCCAAAAGAAACTCGCCCGGAGCAGAAGCGAGATCTTTGGTCACTACAGCAGGTTCGCGAGGTTCAGCTGCCTGATGTACAGCGGCGCGATTGGCCGACGACGCCGATCGACCAGTTTCTGCTTGCATCGATGGAGCAAAATGGGCTCACGTCTAGCGCACCAGCCGACAAACGATCGTTGATTCGACGCCTCACCTTCGATCTGACCGGTCTGCCTCCCTCGCCTGACGAGGTGCAAGCCTTTCTCCAGGACGCTTCGCCGACTGCCTACGCGAAGTTGGTCAATCGTTTACTTGCATCGCCCCAATATGGCGAGCGGTGGGGCCGCCACTGGCTTGATGTCGTTCGCTATGCGGACGCCCGCGATCTCATTCAGCTCCCTGCCGAAAGCGATTTCCGTGAAGCGTGGCGCTATCGAGATTGGGTCGTCAAAGCTTTCAACCAAGATCTCCCCTACGATCAATTCGTCCAGCGCCAAATTGCAGGCGACTTGTTACAGCCCGCCGACAAGACTCAGCTCGACGCCGATGCGCTGGTCGCGACCGGAATGCTCGCCATTGCCGATTTTGTACCTGGCGACGTCGACAAAGAGCAGATGATCGCCGATTACGTCAATGATCAAATCGACGTCGTCGGGCGCGCATTTCTGGGACTCACGATCGCCTGCGCCCGTTGCCATGATCACAAATTCGACCCGATCTCGACCGAGGACTATTATTCGCTCGCGGGAATCTTTTTTAGTTCGCGGCTTATTCCTGGGCCTGTCGCGGGCAATACTCCGTTGGTGCGCGCCCCACTTTTGCCCGTCCACCAAATCAAGGAAATCGAAGGCCAGACCGCGCGCGACAAAAAGCGCATTGCCGAGCTAACAACTCGAGTTCAGTCCGCCATCGACCGTGAGTTTTTCACGCAACGAGAGCGGCAACTCGAAGCCTCGATCACTCGCGAGCTCCCCCTCGCGATCAAGTGGTTTCACCTCTCACGAGGCGCCGATCGCGCCGCCCTGGAATCCTTCGCCAAAGAACATGCCATCCAAGTGGCGCTGCTAGAGCGATGGCAAGCATTCCTTCAGCACGCAAAATCGCGGTCCGCATTGGCATCGCTCCTGACCGAAAAGGCAAGCGCCAGTCCACTTTCTGATGACGAAAAGAGCGCCATCGAAGGTCTAATAAAAAAATTAGCAACCATCACCGCCAGTCGCCCAGCGGATCGCGCAAGCGATCCGAATTCAAAATCATTGCGCGAGAGGGAACTCGTCCGACTTCGTGCCGACGATCCCTACATCGAATTCAATGGTGAGCGGCAAATCACCCGCTGGCCCAATCGCGCTACGATCGCAGAGGACGCAGTCCCGTCGGAAAAAACAACAGCGCCGTACGTGGAATCGGTCGACATTCATGGTGCGGCGCGCAGCATTCTTCGTTTTGACGGAAGCGCCCTGCTCAAGCTTGCCCAAAATTTACCGACGACGGGAACACTGGTCGCCTTGTTTCGCCCCGCGCCCGGCGCGGCGGGGACGCGACTCGTGGGCTGGGAGGACGCCGCAGTTGGCCAACATGGCGTTGGCCTCCTCTTGCGCGACAAAGGCGCCTTACATGCGATCGTGCGTCGCAACGGCGCCAGCGGCGATGTTGCAACCTCTAGCGAAACCAGCGATTGGCAGCTCGTCAGCCTTTCCTGGGGGCCGAGCGGAACGCAACTTTTCCGCGATGGACAACCCGTGGGATCCAACCCCGCAATTGATTCCGCTTCCTGCGACCCTGCAATTAGCGCCTTAAAAATCGGCGGCCCCGGCTCCGGCGAGGGACAGCGTTTTGTAGGCGACCTCTGCGAACTGCGCGTTTATGCCGGACCGCTCGACGAACCAGCGAGGCTGCGGGTCGAAAGCGAAATTCGATCTCACTGGCTCACCTCGGCGGCGGCGAAAGTCGCGCCGCGGGCGGACTCGCCAAGTTCAGAGGAACAACTCACCGATCTCTATACTGAACTCTTATCCTCGCGCGGGCCCTACTGGGTCACTTCCGACAAGCGACTAGAAGCCTTGCCGCCGTCGATCCGCGAACAGTTGGCCGCTGAACGAACGAAGCTCGAGCAACTCCAAGCAAAACCACCGGTCGAGATCCCTCGTGCGGTCGTCATCGAAGAAGGCGGGCCACCCGGCACCAAGCATGAAGGATTTCATGACGCCCCTGTTTTCATTCGCGGCAATCCCAAGAAACCGGGAAAAGTGATTCCACGTGGTTTCCCAACAGCCTTTGCCGATGCCAAGTCGCATCCGATTCAAAAAGGAAGTGGACGCCTGGAACTCGCCCAGTGGATTACCAGCGAGCAAAACCCACTCACTGCGCGCGTCCTCGTCAATCGCATTTGGCAGCGCCACTTCGGCGAAGGCCTCGTGCGGACGTCGACGAATTTCGGCGCCCGTGGCGAACTTCCCAGCCATCCAGAACTGCTCGACTATCTAGCGCACCGCTTGGTAGACTCCGGTTGGTCGATCAAAGAACTCCAACGAATGATCGTGTTGTCGAACGCCTACCAGCAGAGCAGTTTTACCAATGCCCCCGCAGGAGCAGACCCCGATAATCGCCTCCTCTCGCACATGCCCCGCCGCCGACTCGAAGCAGAAGCGGTGCGCGACTCTTTACTTGCCGCCTCCGGCCTTCTATCCACGAACATCGGCGGACCAGGGTTTTTAGAAATCGCAGTTCCTAGGCGGACGCTGTATCTCATGTCCGTGCGCACCGGGACGAAAACCTCCGATTTCGCCGCGCTCTTCGACGGCGCCAGCGGCGGCGGGATCATCGAACGCCGCAACCAAACCATCGTCGCGCCCCAAGCCTTGTTCTTCATGAACGATGTCTGGATCGAACAGATCGCCATCGCCCTATCTGAAAGGGCGCGGAGGGAAGCTCCAAGCGATACGGCCGAAGATCGCATTGCCCGGCTCTATGAAATCCTCTTCGCGCGCCCGCCGAGCGAGCAAGAAACAGCCATCGGCCTGCAACTCGTAGGCGACAAATCCGCAGCCGATGCTTGGGTTCGCTATGGTCGAGTGCTCCTCTGTTCCAACGAGTTTCTCTTTCTGGATTGAAAGCCATGTCGACTCATTGGAACCGTCGAAAAATCCTCGCAGGCGGCGCCGGGTTCGCCTCGTTGGCGTTACAAGCCATGGTGTCCGAAGGAGCGCGCGCCGAGGAATCGCCTGCGGCGACTCCAAGTCCGCTGGCGCCTCGACCGGCGCATTTCGCTCCGCGCGCCAAACGCGTGATCTTCTTATTCATGCCTGGCGGTCCGTCACATGTTGACACCTTCGACCCCAAGCCGCGTCTCACTGCCGACGACGGAAAGCCCTCTCCCAGACTCTATATCGGCCAGCAGCGAAACCTGCTCGGATCGCCTTGGAAATTCCATAAGCATGGCCAGTCGGGAATCGAAGTCAGTGAACTATTTCCTCAAACCGCCAAGTGCGTTGACGAGCTCTGCGTGATTCGCTCGATGGTGACCGATGACCCCAATCATCCAGGCGGCTGCCTGCTCATGAACACCGGCGAGCGCGTCCTTTCGCGGCCCAGCCTGGGATCATGGATCACCTATGGCCTGGGAACCGAAAACCAAAATCTTCCCGGCTTTATCGCAATTGGCCCCGGCCCGATCATCGAAGGCGCTCGGCAATATGGCGCGAGCTTCTTGCCAGCAACCTACCAAGGCACTTTCGTTACCAATCTCGCAGAACCCCTTCGCAATCTCCACTCCGGCGTCTCGCAAGATCAGCAGCGCCGGGAACTCGACGCACTCGCAAGTCTCAATTCACTCCATCGCGAGCAGCGCGCGGACGACGACCGGCTCAGGGCGCGGGTCGCCTCGTTTGAGCTGGCATTTCGCATGCAAGCCGAAGCGCCAGAGGCATTTGACTTGACCGGTGAATCGCCAGCGACAAACAACGCGTATGGCGTAGATCGTCCGGAAACAGCGACCTTCGGCCGCCAATGTCTCTTGGCGCGTCGTCTCGTGGAGCGCGGCGTCCGTTTCGTGCAGCTTTATCACACCACCGATGGTTTCCAACCTTGGGATCAGCATAGCGGCCTCAAAGCAGGACATGACAAGCACGCTTTGGCGACCGATCTACCCATCGCCGGTCTCTTAGCCGATCTGAAGAAACGCGGCTTACTCGAAGACACCCTCGTCATCTGGGGCGGCGAATTTGGCCGAACCCCCACCGCCGAAGGCAAAGATGGCCGCGACCACCACCCCTTCGGCTTCAGCATGTGGCTCGCCGGCGGCGGCATTCGCGGCGGCATGACCTATGGCGCCACCGATGAACTCGGCTGGGACGCGATCGAGGATCGAATGCATGTGCATGACTTGCATGCCACCATCTTGCATCTCTTGGGTCTCGACCACCAGCGTTTGACTTACCGCTTTGCTGGCCGTGACTTTCGCTTGACGGATGTTCACGGAAATGTCGCGAAGAAGATTATTGCGTAAGAGAAGGGCTCTTGATGGATTTTTATAGGTGACGCGTAGCGGGCGGGATTGAAAAAGCCCTTGTTTTTCCAGTCTGGCCTACCTGGCCAATCTGGCCACCTCTCGTGCAATCTGGCCAGATAGGTGGCCAGATTGGACAAGGTTGAGATTCTA
>JBKJSI010000363.1:0-15669 GCA_046595915.1 Pirellulaceae bacterium | reverse complement strand
TTGCCGTAGAACGGCTGACTAGACTGGGGAGGTGCTCTCGATTTACGCGTTTAAGGGCTTTAGCGAGTCCTTTTTCGGCATAAATCTGTTTAGACGATAACCCTCTCCTCTCCATTTGTTGCGTATACCTCTATGAAAGCAGCGGGAAAACGTTTGAAGGCCAAAAGGGCTGCGCCTGTTGGCGGTTCACGTTGGGCAGTGTGGGTATTGCCGGTGCTCGTCTTGCTGGCGGCTGCGCCGCTGGGTAGTCGCTATTTGATGTTCCTCACGCGGTTACCGCAATATGAGTTTACGGTGGTCTTTTTGCTCGCCTGGGTTGGGATCGTTGTTCTTCGGCGCAAAGAGTATTTCGTTGAGGCGCCGCGGTCGTCGCGGATTGGAGTTGGGCTGGCCGCATTTGCATTGCTCTCTTTGGCGACGGGCGCGTTGATCACGAGTTCTTGGTTTATCTATTTGGCGTTTATCCTCGGCGTGGGGTCTCTGTTTGCTTTTGCGGGGAATTGGGCGGGGAGTTATCCTCTCTTTCCGGTTTGGGCGTCGCTGCTGATTCCGCTGCGCCCGCCGCTGGGGTATGACCAGGCTGCGCTGAACAACTTGCGACTGATCGCTTCGGAAGGGGCGAGTCGGATTGCCGATTTGATTGGGATTCCGCATCTGCTGCAGGGGAATGTTTTTTATCTGGCCGACAAGCAGATGTTCATGGACGATGCTTGTAGCGGCATTATTTCCCTACTCACGTGCATGGCTTGTGCAGCGCTGATCGGCATTTGGCGACGAAGGGGGACGGTTCACTTCTTGTTGCTGGTGGCAGCGGGTGGATTTTGGGCGGTGATTTTTAATATAGCGCGGGTTGAGACGCTGCTTGGAGCTTGGCATTGGTTTTCGATCGACCTCACCAGCGGCTGGAAGCATGACGTGCTGGGGTATATCGCGCTGACGGGCGGGGTGCTGCTGCTCTTGGCTTGCGATCTTGGCTTTCATTGGCTGCTGCAGGATACGAGTGAGATTCGAAGCACCCTTACGAATATTTGGAATCGCCGCTTTGCGAATCCTGATCCGCGAGTGGTCGAGGAAACAGCGCCGAAGGGCAACCCTTGGCAAGCGATCGTTATGAGTTTGAAGCTCACGCGAGGTCGAATAGTGCTGGCGGGGGCGCTGTTGTTGCTTGTGGTTGCTCAAACGCCAAACGAGATCAAGGCTTGGAATCTCTTGGGCAAGAAATCCGATTTTTCGGTTGCCGAGATTCGACCGGCTCCGTTACCTGAATCGATTGGGGCTTGGCAGCACGCGCCGGGGAAAGATGACAGCAAGATTTGGCGGCTGGGGCATGAGATCAAATCTTCGCAGGCGACTTATATGCGGGGTAAGGATTCGATGGTGCTAGCCATTGCCTATCCTTATGACCACTTTCACGACATCACGATGTGTTACGAGCTGGGCAACTGGAAGATCGATAAACGCGAAGCGCCGGCGGAGAAGTTGAAGCCAAGCGAACGAAATCCGACACTGGAATCGATCATGCGGCTAGAGATGCATCGCGATGAAGTGGAAACGGCAACGGTGCTCTTTGCGTTCATCGATCCGAGCGGCAAGCCGATTCGGGCGCCGCGAGACGCGAAGAATATTGGCGATGCAATGCGAAATCGATTTGGCTTTAACGAGGAAGCGAGGCCTGATTTTAAGGGCTTTTTGGTTCAGGTCTTGTGGCCGCGAACGAGTGGAGCGAAGACTTCTTTGGAATCAAAGGAGCAGTTGGAATTGTTCGAGAGAGTGCTCGATCAAGTTCGTGTCGAATGGACTCGTAAAGTGGAGACGAAGCCATGACGATGCCCTTTGATGACGAACCGTATTCGAAGTGGTCGCTGGAATACTGGCAGGCCACGGTGGTGTTCTTTTGGAAGGACTGGCGTGCTTCGCGCCCGCGTGGATTTTGGTATTTGCTTGGTGTTTGCGTGACGGTCGCGCTGCTATTCATTGTGCTCTTCATTGTGCCGAAGGCGATGCGCGAGTCGACGCGACAGGCGTACGAGCGGCGGTGGATCGCTGCAGAGAAGGAGGAGAAATGGGCGGAGGCCGACATTTGGCTACAGCGCATGGTTGCTTTGGGCGATTCGCGACCTTCAGTTAAATACGCACAGGCGATGATCGCAGAGAAGCAGGGGCGCCAAGCGCATGCGGAGATGATCATGCGACAAATCGCCGCTGGGAATGACTTTCCTCCGGCTCATGCTTGGCTTGCTGCACGGACGCTCGATGCCGATGCTACGCCCGAAGAGGTGAAGCAGGCAATTGTTCATCTCCAAGCGGCCATTCAAATTAACAATGAAGATGAAAAGCTGCACTTGGCTTTGGCCGACGCTTTTCGCCGGAATGGCCAATTGAAAGACGCGGCCAATCAGATTCTTTTCCTAACGAAAAAGCGAGCCGAGTTTCATTTGCCGCTGGCGAAGATCTATGCAGAGATCGGCGAGAGCGGCGGTGTAAAGGAACATGCCGCATTGGCGGAAAAGTACCTCAAAGATAAGTCACAACAGAATCCCGATAAAGAAGAATTTGTCGAAGCAGTCATTGACGCGATGATCTTGCAGGGCAAATGGCAAGAAGCGAATGACTATGGTTCCCGACGCGTCGTGAACGAAGAGCGGGCCGGCAATTTGAAGTCGCGCATCCACACCGCAGCTTCCGAAGCATTGATGAAAAGTCCATCGACGCAACTGGAGGCCGTGCGGCATCTCTATCAAGCGCTCGAGGCCAATCCGAAGAACCGCACCGCGCTTTTAAGGCTTGCTCGACTTGCGCCACAAATCGTGCAAATTAGCCCGCCTGATGTCGAGCCGATTCGCAAATGGCTCACGCTGGCGCAAGAAGCTGCTCAGGAGGATCTGGAGCTTACGACCTTGCTTGGGATGCTGCACATGCAACCTGGCGGTGACCTTGAGAAAGCGGAAAAGTTGCTGGCCAAAGCGAGCGAAAAACAGCCGATTTTGCTTCTCGACGTGGCCCATATTCAGGAACGACTCAATAAACTGGAGGCTCGAGACGCCACACTCAAGTCCGCCATCGATCAGCTTCGCGCGGATTCGACGTCGGTGAATGAGGCCAATTCTTTTGCGCTCTCGGAAGCGTTGTCCCGAGTTGGCCAATTCAAAGAGGCCGAAGAAATTCTGTCGGGCGCGATGGCAAAGACCCCTTCGCCGCTATTGAAGGCGGGGTTATCGCAAATCTATTTTCGACAGGCCGAGCTTCAAAAGGACGATATCGCCGCGAGAATTCAATTTTTGATTGACGCGATTCGAGTCTCCAAGAGCCACGTGCCCTCTGAAGCCGCGCTAGCGGAGATCGCAACCCACAAACCCGAAGCGAGAGAGCAAGTTGTCGCCAGCGCTGCTGACCTGATTACGACGGGAAAAGCGAATCGCGGTGGGCACATGGTGTTGGGGGTTATCGCGGCCCGCGAAAACAATTGGAATGAAGCTGTTTTTCACTTCGAACAATCGCTTAGCCAAGAGCCCCACGATCCGGCGCTGCAAAACAATCTTGCCTGGGCGCTAGCCAAGCGAAATGGCCCGGGCGATGCCAAGCGAAGTCTCGAACTCGCAGAATTAGCCGTTTCGAGAGCACCGCAAAACCCCGATCTTCGCGAAACACGCGGGCAAGCCTGGCTGATCAATCGGCAATGGTCCCAAGCGATTAGCGACTTCGAGTTCACGCTAACGGCATTTCCCGAGCGGAAAAACTTGCACTTAATGCTCGCAGACGCTTACCGCGGACTCGGCAACTATACGCTTGCTGACAAGCATACTGAACTGGCAAGATAAGGCGTTGGTTTTTAGCTTGCAACGTCGCCGCAAAGCGTGCCGCGGCGAAGGCTGCCGCCCAGCGCTTCGGCGGTGGCAATGCTGCGGTCAATCACCAAGTGATAATACTCGAGCCGCGTCTCGGCATCGTCGAGCACGCCGCCAAAGGTGCGATTGGCGTCGAGGTAAATGCGTGGAACCGCGACTTCGACCACCGATAGATTGGCTGCTGCTGCTTTGACCCAAAGCTCGAGCGGCATCGCGTAGCCATTTTCGTTGATATCGAGATGTTTGAGTGCGGCGACGCGATAGGCTTTGAAACCACAGAAGGCATCGGTGAGGTTGTAGCCGAGCCTGCGGTTGAGCTCCGCCGTCACGCGTTGATTGATGAAACGGCGCTGCATTGGCGCTGGCGTGTTTTCGGCGAATTCTTTGAGGTAACGGCTGCCGGAGACAATGTCGACACCCTCGGCCGCTGCGGCGAATTTCGGAATTCGGTTTGGATCGTGCTGGCCATCGGCATCAATCGTAACGAGGATTTCGAACTGCTGTTCTTGCGCGTATTCAAAGGCCGAACGCAACGCGGCGCCATAGCCTCGGTTCCGATCGTGATGGACGATACGGATATCGCCACGCGATTCGAGATACTCAGATGTCCCGTCGGTCGAGCCATCATTGATAGTGAGGACGTCGGGACAGAACTTCAGCACCTGATCGAGCACGCCGCCGATGAGCTTGATTTCATTGTAAACCGGCATCGCGGTGAGAATTCGGCTCATCGTGAATATCGCTCTGTCTAGGGAAGCCGTCTTGGGTGCAACCATCTTCGAGCGAAGATAGCAGCGACTTCATTTTAGGCAGACGGGCCAGTGGGTCAATGAACAGCGATTTTGCGATCCATCAGCGATTTGTCACATCAACGGGCAAAATGTCACACAAATCCGCCCTTGACCGCCCAGACTGCGGCCTGAGTTCGGTCCTTGACGTCAATCTTTCGCAGGATGTTCTGTACGTGTTCCTTGACGGTTTCAATGCTGATGCCAAGCGAGCCGCCAATTTCGCGATTACTCAGCCCGTGTGCCACATGTCGCAGGACCTGTAGCTCACGTTCGGTAAGAGGAGTTTGTATTTCCGAATCGGTCCGTGGACGGAGCATTTTTTCCTTGAATGCGTGCAGCAAACTCCCAGACTGAGCCGTTTCGCCTCGTGCGGCGCGCTGGATCGCTTCCACAACGCTCGCCGAAGAGGAGTGAAAAGTAACGTAGTCAGAAGCGCCAATCCCGCGCGAGCGACCGATCAAGGTCGCCGATTCGTCGTCTGACAGTATGACGATGCGAATACTGGGCATTTCAAGCTTGATACGCTCCAGGACTTCTAAACAATCTCCGCCGGGCAAGCGCGGGTCGGCAAGTAAAACGTCAGGCCGAATGGTCTGAGAAGCTGTTGTTAGTTCGTCGGCGCGATTGATTTCGCCCACGACTTCCATTCCACTCTTGGCGCAGGTATCGGAAATGCCGCGACGCACAATTTCGCGCGCTTCTGCAATCAAGATTCGAATGCTCATGCGCGACGATTCCGCACCTTTCTAATCTGACCCTTATCCTGCCATTTAGCCAAAGACCCTGTTGCTTCGCTCTACACCGTCTTTGCAAAGCGGAACATCGGCGACCTTCACATCGGCTCAATGATAGCTAGATCATTTCGCTACGAGTTTATCGGCCCACCTTTTTATGCAAATTTATCAACGAAAATAAATTCGCATATGCCCCTCTATCGGTCATGCGGTGGCTGTTTTTTCCCTTTTGGGGCAGCGATCCCCTCAGCAACGCAGGGGAATACGAATCTGCCCTGAATAATCGGAATAATGCAACTGCCTGCTAAATAAGAAGTTAGCGGCAAATACGATGCGTTTTGACGACTTCGCGCCTGTGACGTAGATATTCATCAACAACCGCGCTGAATGCGGTTTATCGACCGCTCCCATTTTGGCTAGTGCATCGCATGAAGGCTCCATCCTTGCTGGTTGTAGACGACGATCGGCACCTCCTCGACTCGATGGCGGGCTGGTTGACCGAACAGGGCTACCGCGTCGATGCGATCTCCACGAGTTCCGGCGCTAAGCAAAAAATCAATCAATTTGCTTACGACGTCGTGCTCAGTGATATTCGCTTGGCAGATGGCGATGGATTTGAGGTACTCGCTTTTTGCAAACAAAAGAGGCCCGCCTCGACGGTTATTCTGATGACTGGCTACGGCGGCCCAGAAACAGGAATTGAAGCTCTTCGGGCAGGCGCATTCGATTTGCTCACCAAGCCGCTACTCGACCAAGAATTGGAAATGTCCTTGCAGCGTGCATTGTCGCAGCGCAAAGTCGTTGAGGAAAACAAGAATCTTCGCGCACAGCTCGACCAGAAATTCCACCTCACCAATGTCATAGGTCACGACGCGCGAATGCAGAAGATTTTCGACATGATCTCGCGAGTTGCTGATACTCGTGCGACGGTGCTGATTACCGGCGAAAGCGGAACGGGTAAGTCGCTTATTGCCCGCGCCATTCATCGGCATAGCTCGCGTCGCGATCGGCCTTATGTAGAAGTTGCCTGCGGCGCGCTCCCTGAGAACTTGCTCGAAAGCGAGCTTTTTGGCCACGTCGCCGGATCGTTCACCGGCGCGACCGGCGATCGCATGGGAAAATTCAAGCAAGCTGACACTGGCACGATTTTTCTTGACGAAATTGGTACTGCGTCGCCGGCGCTTCAAGTGAAGCTGCTGAGAGTTCTGCAAGAATTTCAGTTTGAACCGGTGGGCGGTTCGAAGACGCATGAAGTCGACGCTCGCGTGATTCTCGCAACGAACGAACAGCTTGAAAAAGCGGTCGCCGAGGGCCGTTTTCGGCAAGACCTTTATTATCGCGTGAACGTGATCAATATCGAATTGCCGCCGTTGCGTGATCGGCTTGCCGATATTCCAACGCTGGCAAAGCACTTCCTTGCCGCGGCTTGCGAGGAAATGAACAAGAAGCCAATTGCCTTTTCGCCGCCGGTGCTCGACCGATTTCAATCGTATGGCTGGCCGGGCAATGTCCGCGAGTTGCAGAACGTCGTCGAGCGGGCAGTCCTACTCGGCAATGGTGAAGTGATCGAACTGGAAGACCTGCCGCCAGCCCTTCGCGATGGCCGCGGCCCCGTGATGGGAAACTTCACCAATGACGCCGGCCTTAAATCGGCCTTGCAAGAGCCAGAGCGGAGGATGATCCTCCAAGTGCTCGAATCGAACGGCTGGAGCCGCAACGCGACGGCGGAAAAGCTGGGGATCAACCGGACGACTCTTTATAAGAAGATGAAGCGACTCGGGCTCGAAGACCCTGTGAAGCAATAGCCGCCAGACCTTTAAGGCGTGGATGCGCGCGGTATGATCGCAAACTGATCGTCCAATCGGATGGCAGGAGGAATCGATCGTGCCTGACAAAGCGAAGCAATCGGCGAAGAAGACAGAAAAGCCTGGCGCGAAAGAGCCTTGGTACAAGGATGGACTTAAGTTCGAATGCACCCAATGCGGCCGTTGCTGCGGTGGTGCGCCGGGGTTCGTCTGGGTGAATTCCGCCGAAATCGCCGCAATGGCAGAGGAAAAGGGCTCAGCTAGCATTGGCGAGTTTGAGGAGGAATTCGTCCGCAAAGTGGGCGCCAGGAAGAGCTTGACCGAGTTTGAAAACGGCGACTGCGTCTTTTTGGACCCGCAAAAGCGCACCTGCACGCTTTACAATTCCCGCCCTCGACAATGCCGGACTTGGCCCTTTTGGGACTCGAATTTGAAGTCGCCAGAAGATTGGGCCCACACCTGCGAAGTCTGTCCCGGAGCTGGCAAAGGGGAGCTTTATTCGCTAGCTGTGATTGAAACACAGCGTAAAGTCTTCCATGTTTGAGACTTACCGCGATTGGCGTCATACGCGGTGAAAACAGGGCAAGTTTCGTTGAAAACGCGTCCCAACGCGACTTTTTCTTCTCTTTTTTTAAGGCGCTTGTCGCCGTAAGTCACATATTGCAATTGTGACTTAGGTCAATTCAGCTTGTCTTAAACCTTGACTCTAGTGGTTGTCACATTTACACTTGGGTCGCAAGGCAACTCTCGTCGATTCATCATAACTCTGTCTTGCCATAAGTAACTTACGGAGATTCGAGTGTGACGAAGAAAGACATCGTCAAAACGATTTCCGACGAAATCGGCATGACCCAGCTGAAGACGAAAGAGATCGTCCAGAAGACGTTTGATGCGATCGTCGTAGCCCTTGTTGATCAAAAACGCATTGAGCTTCGCAATTTCGGCGTCTTTTCCGTGAAAAAACGCGCCGCCCGCAAAGCTCGGAACCCACGAACCGGTGACCGAGTCGAGGTTCCTGAGAAGTTTGTGGTCACCTTTAAGCCAGGCAAGGAAATGGAAGAAAAGGTGCGCGAACTTGAGGCCCAAGCGGCCGCTCGCCGAGCTGCCGAAGCCGGCGTCGCTCTGGCTGCGGGTCCACCGCTCGGAGCCGCGCCGCCGTCGTAAAGCTAAATGCCACAAGCCTTTAATGCACCGCCGGCCGCCAATAGCGCTCTACCTAGCCCGCACAACAGGCAAAAAGCTCATCTTCGATTGATGGGGTGCACTCCGAATAACCGATAGACTTTGACAGCACGCCAGATTTGAGGCGGGGAGCGTTGGCGCTATTGGGTCGCCGCGGGCATCACGGAGGAGTGCAACACGATGCGTAAGTTCATTTTAGGTGTAGTCGCGGCGGTATTGCTCTCGAGCAGCGTTGGCTGCTTCTTGCCAGCTTATTCCGCAGATCCGACTCGCCGAGCTCAGCAGCTGATCTTCACTTCGGAAGACCTGCGTAACTTCCTCAATGAGTGGGAACGCATCTGGTTCCTCGATATGCCTAGTCATATGACGCCCCAACGCGTGCATGGCGGCATTATCTAAGACCGGTTCTACCGGTCCAAACCAAACTAAACCTGGCGGCTGCGCGTTCAACGTGCAGCCGTTAGTGTTTGACGTTGTAGGTGAGATAAACGCAGCCATTCTTGAGCTGCCGGCATTCGTTCAATTCGAGCTTGATCTCGCGGCTGAGGGGCAGGAAAAGCGGAACGCCGCTGCCAAGCAGCACGGGATGGATGTTTGCGCCCACCACGTCGATCAAATCAGCTTCAAAGAGTGTTTTGGCGAAATCGCCTCCTCCCATTATACAAATGTCCTTGCCGGGCTGCGATTTAAGTTTGCGCACAACCTCCTCCGCGTTCTCCGATACCAAAATCGCCGGCGCAGGAACTTCCTTAAGCGTTCGCGAAAAGACATAGCTGGTCATTCCCGGCATGCTTTCGCCCGGCCCGCTCGCAGCAGCGATCTCATAAGTTTTCCGGCCCATCAAAATGGTGTCGACCGATTTCCAAAACTCGCCAATGATCTCCGCCACCTCGTCGCTAAAGAGCAGCCAATCGACTCCCTGGTCGGATCGGGCGATGTAGTTATCCAAGCTGTTCGCGCCGCCAAAGATCACCTTTCGCATGGAATGTTCCCCAATGCAGGAGTTGAGCCGTTCACGGAGATAGCTTAACGCTTCCGCAGCGCCATTTCTTGCAGAAATCGCTGGCATTTGTAGCGGCAACGGTGTCGTTGTCGGTACCCTTCAAAACAGCTAAATTTGAAGCTGTACCGCATTGCTGCGGAGTAATTTATCCTCCCGGTCGCATTTGAGTTATCCACACTTGCTCTCGCCCAGCGGCCCATCCCCGAGTTTTGATTTAACTGTCCATTTGGGCCGTTTGACGCTTCCAAATCCCGTCCTTGTCGCCTCTGGCACCTTCGGGTACGCCCGTGAGATGGAGAAGATCGTCGATCTGCCCCGACTTGGCGGCATTTTGCCGAAGACGGTCACCAAACTCCCTCGGCCGGGAAATGCACCGTGGCGGACCGTTGAAACCCCCAGCGGCATGCTCAATGCCATCGGACTCGATAACGACGGCATCGATTACTTCATCGAGAAGCATGTTCCTTACTTGCGGACCGTCGGCTGCCCTGTGATCGCGAGCATCGCCGGGCGCACCATCGAAGAGTTCTTTGAACTCGCCGCCGCCCTCGATAGCACCCAGAGCGGCGCGGGCGGCCTCGCAGCAATCGAACTCAACATCTCCTGCCCGAATGTCTCCGGCGGCGTCGATTTCGGAACTTCCGGCGAGTCATGCCGCAAACTCGTCCAAGGCGTTCGCGAACGCACTTCGCTACCGATCATTGCCAAACTCACACCAAACGTCACCAAAATCGCCGATATCGCTCTCGCTGCCGAGGCGGGCGGCGCCGATGCCGTTGCCGCGATCAACACGGTTCAAGGAATGGCAATCAATTGGCGGCGCCGTAAGGCGATGCTCGGCAATGTCATCGGTGGACTCAGCGGTCCCGCCATCAAGCCAATCGCATTGCGCTGTGTTCATCAAATCCGTCAAGCTTCAAAAATTCCGATCATCGGGATCGGTGGCATTTCTTGTCTCGATGACGTGATGGAGTTCTTCGTCGCCGGCGCGTCCGCCGTTCAACTTGGCACGGTGAACTACTTTGATCCGCTCGCATCCATGCGCATTCTCGATGAGCTTCCCGCCGCCTTGGCTGAAGCCGGCGCAACAAGCTGGGATGAAATTGTTGGTACGCTGAAACTCCCCTCGCCGTCGCCTGCTCCCGTTCCGGCCACCGTCTAATTCATCTTCACGTTCATTTTTCTGCTAGGCGTTTTCTCGATGCGTGTTCTTTCCGGCATTCAGCCCACAGGCCGTTTTCATTGGGGCAATTACTTTGGCGCAATCCGCCAATACATCGACTTACAGCACAACAATGAAGGTTATTACTTCATCGCCAACTTGCATGCCCTGACAACGGTTCGCGACCCCGTTGCGATTCGCCAGTCGACGCTCGACGCCGCACTCGATTTGCTCGCGCTCGGTCTTGATCCCGCCAAAGCGGTCCTCTTCGCACAGTCTGATGTGCCCGAAGTTTCCGAACTCTGCTGGATCCTCCTCTCCGGCGCTCCGATGGGTCTCCTCGAACGCTGCGTCGCTTACAAAGAGAAAAAGGAAAAGGGGCTCGCTGCCGACGCGGGGCTCTTTACCTATCCGGTGCTGATGTCGGCCGATATTTTGCTCTACGACTCGAACGTCGTGCCCGTCGGCGCCGACCAAGGGCAGCACATCGAAGTCTGCCGAGACCTCGCCCGCAGCTTTAATCATCATTACGGCGAGACCTTTGTTCTGCCCGAAGCGAAGATCCTCTCCGACTCCGCGAAGGTTCCCGGCACCGACGGCGAAAAAATGTCGAAGTCGTACAACAACACGATCGGCATGTTTGAAGACGCCAAAGAAATGCGCAAGAAGGTGATGCGAATTACCACCGACTCGCGCCCGTTGGAGCAAGCCAAGGAGCCCGAGGGCGATCATCTCTATCAACTCTATTCACTATTCGTGGACGACACTGCCCGAGAGGCAATGGCGGCGAAATATCGCGCCGGCGGCTTCGGCTACGGCGAGATCAAAAAAGCTCTCGCTGATGCCTCAGAAGCCTATTTCGCTGGCCCGCGTGAAAAGCGAAAAGAACTGGAACGCTCGCCCGACACGGTGCGTGACATCCTGGCCGACGGCGCCAAACGAGCGCGAGTCACCGCATCGGCGGTTCTCGATCGCGCTCAAAAAGCGTGCGGACTCAAGTCCGGCGCAGCGCTCAGTCCGCTGCCAAAATCGCCCAAGAAAGAGGGAGGCAAATCATGAATGTCAAAGGCATCGGCACTGACATCATCGAAGTTCTGCGGATCGCTCAAATGATGGAGCGACATGGCGAACTTTTTACCTCGCGTGTCTATACCGAGGGCGAAATCAAATATTGCAGCCACCGCAAAGCAGCAACTCAACACTACGCTGGCCGCTGGGCGGCAAAAGAAGCGGTCCTCAAATGCCTTGGCACCGGTTGGTCGCGAGGCATTCAATGGACCAATATCGAAGTCTACAACGAAAGCGCCGGCAAACCACTAATCCGCATCACCGGCGGCGCCAAAACGCATTGCGATCGACTGGGAATCGAAGAGATTCTGATTAGCATTTCGCATTGCCGGACGCATGCGACGGCTTATGCGATTGCGCTGGGCAAGTGATTCGTATATTTCGGTTGACTTGACCGTTGACGGCTTACTTCCTTTCTGTTCGTTACGAATTAGTCTTGTCGCAATTGGTCGCGGCCAAGCTAGTTACGGCGCAGCACAACTCGCCAGCCGCTCATCGTCAAGGTCTAGCCGATAGAGTAGCTGGTTATAGTCGTAGCGGGCAGTCGGATAAGGCTTGTTCGCAAACTGATCGGTATAGGTTCCTTCAAATAACAAAATTGGCGATCCCCCCGGCGTGAATTCCGCCAACAGTCGCGGGTTATAAAAAGTGTAGTTCTCATGCGACAACACTTTGACGGCCTTGCCCCAGGGGCCGAAGGGCGATTTAGCTTCGGCATACCAGAGTTCACCGAAAGGCGAAGGCTTGCCGAAGTTCTGCATGAAGACCGTCACCCATGCTTTGCGATAGGCTGAATAAGCAATCGAGCCGGTATGTGGCCGCACCTTTTCATCACCGCTCACACTTTGCAAGTACTCGGGCGATTCGACGCCAAGCCATTTGGTGGAATCGAGCCAATGCTCATACGTCGCCAAGTGCTTTAACTTGGGAAATGGATCACCATAGAGCAACCACGCTTGTTTTTGATCGTCGACAAATCTGACGGTATGCCCGATCGGAACAAGCTTCGGTTCCGCGCCGCCTTGAGATCTGCTCCAGAGCTTTTTGACGGGCAAGAACTGCTTTCGTTCTGCGATAAATTCACATAGCCCCACTTCGTAAACCTTCAGCGGCGGCTCGATTTTCTGATAGAGGGCGACCAAGTGTTCACGGCCATCCTTGTCGGGCAAGACGGAATATCCTCCAAGCCAAGTGGGACCATTACCAGGAATCGCGGACATCGGTGCCGGCGCACCTTCAGGAGTTAGGAAATAGTCAAAACGCGGACGAAGCGGCGGCTCGGCTTTTTCAAAAGGAGCAGTGGCGGTCGTTGCGCCGGTCATCGCGAAGTTGCCCAACGGATATCGCGAAATACTAGTGTCGCCCCAGTTCCAAAAGTACTTTCTTTGAAATGGAACCATTCGCACGCTGTCGCAGCCTACGATCGGAGAGTCCTTCCAGTCGAATTCCAATCCGCATTTCTGGCTTTCAGCAAAAAGCCCGCTGCCAGTGAGCCGGCCAATTCGCTTCGCAATTGACGTGCGCGTTAGCTCAATCTTGATCGAACCGCCGGGACGCGGCGAGATCCGCGCGCCGCCTAGTCCGAACCCATCCTTAGCCGCCTCATATCCGGGACTGGAAATGGTGAGCCAAGTTTCCCGCCCCATGCGGTCGGGCAAATCGAAGGCGACAACTCCCGCGTTGTCCGTTACGAAGCGAACCTGATCCGTTGTGCGTAGTTCAACGAGCGATACTGGCCAGCTAGATTCCTTTTCGCGAACCTCAATACGAAAAGGCCGTCGATCTATCTCTTGCGATAGCAGGAATTGCCCAATGACGGTAGCTATCAAGAAGCTTAAAAACGCAGTTGTGGTTTGCCGACGAGTTCGCATGTCTGACTTCGCTGATATTGGGAATCGCTCCATTGTAGACTGAGGCATTTTGCAATGCTGTAGCCACAATCACCTCGTGCGATCTTCGATATACTCAGCCGCAAACGTCCTCCAGTTTGAGATTTTATGCGACTAGCACTTATTGGCTGCGGCGCCGTAGCGGCAAAACATGCCCAAGCCATTGCCCAAGATAACGATGCCCAGCTCGCTTGGCTCTGCGACGTGCGCAGCGAAGCAGCAGCGGCACTGGCCAAGCAATATTCGCCAGACGCCCAGATTGCGACTTCTTTCGCGGAGATTCCACTCCAAGAGTTGGATGGCGTCGTCATTTGCTCGCCTACCGCCGAACATCATTCTCAAGTCTTGGCCGCACTTCACGCCGGAAAACATGTGCTGGCGGAGAAACCACTCGCGGCGATTTCCGCGCAAATTCACGAATTGATTGAACTGAGAGAAGCGACTCAGCGCGTGTTAGCGGTAGCATTTCAGCGCCGAACCGAGGCTCCCTATGTGACCGTCCGAAACTTGCTCGCGGCGCGTGGCGCCGACTTTGGCAAGCTAAAAACGATTCACCTTTTTGTCTGCGAGCGCTGGGGACAAACGATTGAAGGCACTTGGCGAAATGACCCTAAGCTCGGCTTTGGCTATTTCGGCGACGCAGGCGTGCACCAAATTGATTCGATCGCATTCATGACCGGCGCGAGGCCGATTCGCGTCCATGCCCGCAGCGATCGTCGCGGGCGCAACGTAGAAATCGTTACCGATGTGCGCAGTGAATGGCGTATCGATGATGGTCAAGAGATTCCCATGACTGCCCAGTTTGTCGGTGATGCAAATCATTGGCGCGAAGATATCGCAATGCACTTTGAAAACGCCGATCTACTACTCCGAAACGGCGAGATTCAAGTTTGCCAGGCGAATCGTTGTGAAGTAGTAACTGAACTCGCGCCGGGAAGCAGTCCGATCGCCGATTTCCTAATGGCCTGCCGTGGGCAACGCAAAAGCGCTGCGCCTGCGGAATGCGGGCTCGTCTCCGCACTTTGGACTGAGGCGATCTTGGGCTCGATCGCGAGCGGCGAATATAAATCGCTGTGAGCTGACTTTCCGCTAAACAACGCCCGCCTTTTGCCGCTTTAATTCGCGGTGCGCTTTCCAGTGTGCCAGCGAGGCAAGGAACGCAGGAAGCAAAATGGTGCGGACCACAAAGGTATCGAGTAGAATGCCCAGCGCAAGCGCAAAGCCCAACTCAACGATGCCGCGCTGCACATCCTGCGGCGAACCGAACAGTTCACGCGGCAGCGACCAAGATTCAGGAAAAGCGGACGCCCAGACGCCAGAGGTCATCGAGATAAAAGTCCCGGCCATAATGACGCCGCAGCTGGAAATGACCCCGCCGGTATGCTCAATCGCTCGACGCAGCCCGGTAAAGGGTCCATGCACAGCTTGCTCTTCGAACACCCTGGCCGCCAGATAGACGCTATAGTCGGCGCCGACGGCAACGAGAATAACAAACAGAAACAGCGGCACACGCCAATCGAGTAAATAACCCGTGTCAAGATTAGCAATGGCGAAAGTCCAGTAGGTGAGCCCCATCGTGACAAAGAAACCTAGCAGCACCGTTGCCACAATATAGAGACTAACAAAGGGGCGCCGCAGCGCAATCATGAGCGAGCCAAGCACGGAAAGCGTTACCAGCCATCGCAAAAGCCGATAGTCACTCTGTGTCACCGTTTCCAGATCACGGAGTGCGGCGGTAGTTCCGCCAATATCGAGCTTGGCGCCATAGAGTGGCGTCGTCGGGTTGGTCAGGAACTCGCGAGCCCGTTGTTCAACATGCTCTAAAATATCTCGTCCCTCCCGCGAGAAGGGGCTTTGCTTAGGCACAACTTCCCATTTGAGCACCGTCGCGCCATCTCGATTGCCTTTGAATACATCGCGCGTTACTCGGCTTGCGCGGGCGATCTTTGCTTTGAGTCCCTTGTAGTTGGAGAGCGATTCCTTTAAGTCGGGGCCGGTTTCTCCTAGCGGATCAAAGAGCCCACGAACCGAGGCGACTTGATTTGAGTAAACCGCTTTGTGAAACCCCGCAATGGCGTTTCGGGTTGGCAAGTCTTCCATGTCTAAGCCGCGCTTCGACACCAGCAAAACAATGGGGCCAGCTTCTCCCGGCTCGAAAAGTGACCGTAAAGTGTCAGTCCCTCGCCGACT
>JBKJSI010000261.1:0-3983 GCA_046595915.1 Pirellulaceae bacterium | reverse complement strand
AAATACCCTGCCTGGCGTTGGCAATTCGTCGCGCTAAATCATCAGGATTCTGCGCTTTCGATAGCACGTCATCCGCGGTGACTCGCTCGGCTCGCCAGTGATTGAATAGCGCGTCGTCCATCAGCTGCATGCCGAATTTGGCGCCGGTTTGAATGGATGAATTGATGCGGAATGTTTTGTTTTCCCGAATCAGGTTTGCGACGCCGGAGGTCACGACCAAAATCTCGTACGCGGCGACACGACCGCCGCCAATTTTGGGCAGTAACGTTTGAGCGACGACTGCAATAAGGGCTGTCGAAAGCTGCGTACGAATCTGGTCCTGCAAGTTGCCGGGGAACGCGTCGATGATGCGATTGACGGTGCCTTGGGCGCTATTGGTATGCAACGTGCCGAACACGACGTGGCCCGTTTCGGCGGCCGTGATCGCCGCTTCGATAGTCTCCAAATCGCGCATTTCGCCGACGAGAATCACGTCGGGATCTTGTCGCAGGGCGCGGCGAATGGCCTCGCTAAAGCTACCCACGTCGTTGTGAATTTCGCGTTGATTGACGGTCGATTTCTTGTGGTAGTGGTAGAACTCGATCGGATCCTCGATCGTAATGATGTGATGGTCTACGGTTTCATTGAGAAAGTTCACCATGCTTGCTAGCGTGGTGCTTTTTCCCGAGCCGGTTGGGCCGGTAACCAGGAACAATCCGCGAGGCCGAAGGGCCAGCTTAAGACACACTTCGGGCAAGCCGAGTTGGGCGGGGGTGAGCATATCGTTCGGGATCTGGCGTAGAACCATGCCGATGTTGCCGCGTTGCTTAAAAATTGAAACGCGGAAACGGGCCATGTCGCCAAATGCAAAACCAAAGTCGGAACCCCCTTTTTGCTGAAGTTCCTGCTGGCATCGATCCGGGGCGATACTCTTCATCAATGCGACCGTGTCGTCGGGGGTAAGTACTTTGGTTTCGAGTTTGCGGAGCCGCCCGTGCAACCGAAACACGGGGGGTTGGCCGACTGCGATGTGAATGTCGCTCGCTCCCTGTTTCACACAGGCGGAAAGCAGCTTATCGATCAGAATTTGGGTCATAGTTTAGACTTCGCGAGTTTTCGATCTGACTCAAGTGCTTAATGGGCAACGACTTGCGGTACGAATGCGCCTAGTAAATCTTTTCGATGATGTCTTGCTCAGTCCGCTTTGCATTGCGGTAAACCTCCTCAAACGAAGTGATTCCTTTCATCACTTTTTGCATTCCATCCTGGTAAAGCGTTGACATGCCTTGGTTTATGGCGAGGACGCGAATTTCGGTTGACGAGACGTTTTGGAAAATCAGCTCGCGGACTTTGGATGTCACGATCATCAGTTCATAGATTCCAAGTCGCCCGCGCATTCCGGTCTTGTTGCAATTAGTGCAACCCTTGCCTTTCGCGAAGTTGGCCCTCTTGGCCAGCTCAGGTGGGATGCCAGCATCCGCTAGCACCGAGGCCAACGGCTCAAACTTTGTCTTGCATTTGCTGCAAACGACTCGGACCAACCGCTGTGCCAAGATTGCAATCACGCTGCTAGCGACAAGATAGTTGGGTACACCCATATCCACCATTCGGGTGACTGCGGACGGGGCGTCGTTCGTATGTAGTGTACTAAATACCAAGTGTCCAGTTAAAGAAGCCTGAATACCCATCGATGCAGTCTCTGTATCTCGCATTTCCCCTACCAAGATGATATTCGGAGCTTGCCGCAACATTGCGCGGATAATGCGAGCAAAATCGAGCCCGATGCTGTGGCGGACCTCGACCTGGTTTACCCCCGGGAGGTAATACTCCACCGGATCCTCAGCGGTGATGATCTTCCGGTCAGGGCGATTCAGTGAGTTCAAAGCAGCGTAGAGAGTGGTCGTCTTTCCCGAACCTGTCGGTCCCGTAACTAAAACAATGCCGTTCGGGCGTTTAATGAGCTGGTTAAACTTCGCGAAATCTCGTTCGCCAAATCCCAGTTGCCGCACACCGATCTTGATGTTGTCCTTATCCAAGATGCGCATGACCACCGATTGGCCATGGTTGGTGGGGATAATACTGACCCGAAGGTCGAGTTCTTTCTCGCCGATCGTGATTTTGATGCGCCCGTCTTGAGGTCGACGCCGTTCTGCAATGTCTAGCTTGGAGAGGATTTTAATACGGGAAAGAACTGCCCCCAAAAGACGGATCGGCGTCTTGTCGTGCTCCACTAGCACGCCGTC
The DNA here is from genome assembly GCA_046595915.1 of Pirellulaceae bacterium. GTDB lineage: Bacteria > Planctomycetota > Planctomycetia > Pirellulales > Pirellulaceae > JBKJSI01. The sequence continues at coordinate 1,761 of JBKJSI010000261.1, read as the reverse complement.
GATCCGATAGCGAATTCGAATCCGGTCTTCAAAGGGCTCAACATGAATGTCTGAAGCCCTTAGCATTACCGCTTCACGAATAAGCTGGCTCACAAGGCGAACGATTGGCGCACTATCTTGATCGGAGTCCTCCATCCCCGCTGCGGCAGCGTCCTCGGTCGTCCGAGTAAAGTCGATCTGGGTGTCGGTGAACTCCTGGATCATGGAGTCCGCCGATTCTCCTTCCGACTGACCATAATATTGGTTGATTGCCTCGAGGATCGCTTCTTTAGGCGCAAGAGCGATTTCAACTCGGCGGTTGAGAATGAACCGCAGCTTGTCCTGGGTATCTAGGTCGTTTGGCTTACTGGCCAGAACGGTGAGCGTGTCGTCCGTCTCGGCGAAGGGTAATACGATGTTTTCTCGTGCAACCGCCTCCGAAAGCTGAGCAATGACGTTTTCCGAGATCCGAATGCTCTTTGGATTGACATATTTAAGGCCGTGCTGAGTGGCCAATGCGCGCATGACCTCCTCGCCAGTTGCATATTGCAACTCGACAAGGGCTTCGTAGTCTTCGATGTGCTTTCGCTTCGCAAGTTGTTTTGCCTCAGCGACTTGCTCCGCGCTGACGATTCGGCTTTTGACGAGTGAATCACAGAAATCTGCCCGATTTGCAACCACCTACGTACCCCCTTAACGAAGTCCCGCGCGCACGAAAATCCCTTTTGCGACTATCATCGTTGCCGCGCGGGATGACTGCAAGTATTGACGTGGTAAAGATTTGAAATGATTTTCGCGGTCGGTTCGGCGGTCAGGAAAATACAGTCCGCACGGTAAAAGAGATGGCATTTCCCTGCCGCAACCAGCGCGATTCGCCCCTTGGGCCTGCCAATTCGTAGTGTCGCAAGGGTTGTGACACCTTGTCAAACATTTTGCGAAGAAGTGGATTTTTGAGCGCGCTCCAAATAGTGATCACGTCGCTTCGAATATCAGAGTGATATCACTTTGAAATCAAACGCAGGCGACTTTTTCATCGGAGCTCGATCAAATGAATGCCCATGTTCAAGATCACAAAGAACCGATCCCAGAAAAAACACTGAAGCCGGGCGCGGGCTGGGGGCCCTTGGTGGGCTGCATGGTTTTACTGATTGGCTCGATTCCGCTAATTATAGCTGCAATTGCCTTTGGCAAGTCGAACGGGCCGATTGTCGCTGTGCCCTGTGTCTTCGCGGCAGGGTTGTTCGCGCTAACTGGATTCTTAGGGCTGTTCGGGCTCGTTGCGGTTCAGCCGAACGATGCACGTGTTCTGGTTCTCTTTGGTGACTACAAAGGAACCGTCAACCAGTCGGGGTTCTACTGGGTAAACCCGTTTTATACCAAGAAGCGTGTGTCGCTCCGAATTCGGAATTTTGAAACCGGCTCAACCACTACACCGGAGACAAAGAATCAGCAGGGGATTGTCGTACAACATAAGACACGCACGCACGGTCGACCATCGAAGGTGAATGATCGCGATGGCAATCCCATCGATATTTCCGCTGTCGTCGTCTGGAAGGTCGTGAATACCGCTGAGGCGATGTTCGAAGTTGATGATTACGAAGATTTCGTTGCGGTTCAAAGTGAAGCGGCGCTGCGTAGCCTCGCTACCCGCCATCCTTATGACAGCGAAGATCACGAAATTTCGCTCCGCGGCAGCACTCATGAGGTCAGCACCGCGCACTGCACCGACATCCAAGAACGTCTCGACAAGGCGGGCGTCAAAGTGATCGAAGCACGAATCAG
>JBKJSI010000583.1:0-6839 GCA_046595915.1 Pirellulaceae bacterium | reverse complement strand
AACTCCGCCGGGGCGAATTTCGCGACATCCGTTAGCAATGCAGATAGGTCCTCTGCGGAGACCGCAGACGTGACCGACCCGATCGCCTGGCCCGTTGTCCCCCCGGGTTGCGATTGTTTCTCCAGCACAATCACCCGGGCGCCGCGCGAGGCCGCCGAGACCGCCGCGGCCAAACCACTCCCTCCCGCACCTACAACAATGACGTCACATTCCATGTATTTGGCGGCATTCCAACGCGCGTCGCGGTACTACAAAACTTCCGAGCCGCCATTGTCTAGTTAAATGACTCGCTCGCCAACCGTACTTCGCGAGCCTCAATGGTCGCCTTCACGTCGTTCATCGCCGCCTCACATTGCTCTCTCAGCCGTTCCGCCGAATCGACGCCGAGGAACATGGCCAGCGACCGAAGTTCGGCCTCATTTTCGGGAAGGTCATGCCGCGCCTGAGTGTTCATTAGCCGCAGCCGAGACTCCACCGCTCGGAGAAACCGATATCGCTCCGAAAGAGTGTCGGCTTCTTCGGGGGTAAGTAATCGTTCCGCCGCAAGCCGATCGAGGGCCGCCAGTGTTCCCGGCGCGAGAATTCGAGGAAACCGACCTGCGAAGGCTAGCAGTAAAAACTGGACGAGCAATTCAATATGTTGAGTGCCCCCAGCGGCTCGCTTCAGATTGAGCGGCCGCGCGCCTTCCGCCTGGGCAGCGCGATACTGTCGAAAGTCATTGATGTCCGCTCTGGTGATTCGGGCGCCCGCGATCGCCTCATGTAAAATCGTCATCACATCGACGGCCAACACCGCGTCTCCTCCCGCTGGGCGGGATTTGCATAGCCACAGCAAATCGCGCCATGTTCGCGGCGAATCCAAATAGTAGTGGCGTAACGCTTCCAGCGAAGCCGCAAGCGGTCCCTGGGCGCCGAGGGGCCGGAAATCGTTGTTCACTACATAAAGCTGGCCAAGCTTGCCGCGCGAGGTGAGTCTTCGAATCGATCGTTGGGTGACCTGCCCGAAGAAATGCGCGCAAGAAACAGAAGCCATGCTCCGTGATTCGGGCAGCGTCATCCCATCGGCTTCATAAATCACGGCGATTTCAATTTCTGAATGGTAGTTCGGCTCAAGCCCGCCGACTTTGCCTGAAACGAGCAAGACATGGCGACACTCACTCGATCCATGACTTGCGTCGAACTTCGGGGCGCCATGCTTTTGCACAAGTTCCTTTAATTGCTCCACGACAACGCGCCGCAGGATCGCCTCGGCGGTTTGCGCGAGCGATTGATGCGTCGAGGTAACTTGCTCCTTGCCTAAAATATCACGGACGCCGATACGCAAATGCAGTGCATTTTTGAATTCATGCACAGCCTGATCGAGCTCCGCGCCTTTGCACAAATCCTCGAGCCGAGACTCCATTGCTGATAAAGAGGGCAACCGCGCAAGCTGCAGCGAATCGAGCAGTTCATCAATAAAACCTGGACTCGCAATCAAAATGTTCGACAAATAAGGCGAGTATGCGCACAGCCTAACGCATAACTCCATGGATGGCGGATTGGCCAAGAACAACTCCCACAACGCGCCCTTGGCTCCCAATGACTCCACGACGCGCGATAGCGTCAGAAGCGAATGGTCCGGGGAGGGAGTCTGCGACAAATTCGTCACCAACGCGGGTGCAATCCGCGACAAGAAGTGCCTGCTTTTGCGAGTCGAAAGAAAGGGCGTCGACTCCCGAGCTAACTCACAAATGGCTCTCCCCCCATCGAGCGGATTCTCAAATCCGAACGGCGCCAGGGTCGAAGACACGACTTCATCATTAGGAAGCGGGTCCATAACGAGTTCGGAGACAAAAGACGGCGAGCTCGCTTCGCCAAAGATATTCTCCAGCGCTGCAGCAATGCAATCATGAGCCGAGTTAAATCGAAGACTTGCCATCGCCTTGTCATCGTTCACGGCGCCGAGCTGAGCAAGCAATTGGAGTTTCGATAATTCCCGCAAATCTTCCGCTAAAATCGTCGCTTCGCTTTTTTTCCAAGCGCCCGCTTTCGCTAACGAACCAATCGCCGAGTACGGATTAGCGCCGCGCACATCCGGTTGCTCACCGCCCAGCGTTAGTTGAAGGATTCGAATACCTTGCCAGAGGTCTTCAAGAACTCCGGCCTTCGCAACCCGCCGCCACTTGCGATATTGGAATAGCAACCCATCCACGTCGGCATCGTCCAGACGCCGACGATAGAGCCAGGGCTCCAGTTGGCTCAAGAATGCTATCCCCGTCTCTTGAGATCCCGCCACAATCGTAGCGCTCATCATTTCAATCCGCTGCCAGGTTCGGCCAAATTCATCCAGCGCGCGCAGGGCATGATCGACGGAGGCCGCATGGCGCGAAACATCAAAATCAGGCCAGAAACGCAAACTGACTGCGAACGGCTCGGCTTCCTTGCCCGCGAGCAGCGATACTGTACTCTTCGCGATACGTTCGACAGCCTCTGCGCGCTCTGGAGCTGCATTCACATGAGAAGTGGCGTCTGCAAACAGAATCAGGATGGGCAGCGGCGACTTGAAGTGCATCCGCTGCGATCCGCAATCGCCTAACGCAATAATGGCGATCCCCACAACATCGAGATTCGGGTGAAATTGCTTTCCCATTTTGCGGCGTACATGCTCAAAAGCCGCGGAGCAAATCACTTCCGCAATCAAGGCCAGTTGCTCGCCGACCCAACTGGCGGTTGCATCGCCCGTAAGCAAGCCATAACCAATTCGGAGCATTTCGCGATTGTGAAACCGGCGCAAGATCGAAGAAATACTCCGCTCACTATCTAGTGCTCCAATCTCGCTCTGCAGATCGGCGAGTAATTCGTCGCGGGAAATCGCTCGCCCCTGCACGAGCCTTAACAAATCAAAACTCTCAACATCCTCGATCACAATTTCTGCAAGCGGTCCATCGATCGAAAGGACGCGCATCAGCACCGGAAGAGCTTCTACGTCTCTCTCGAAAAGCGTGACAAGCGCCAACGGGCCGCGCACCCGCTCTAAAAATCGACTTAAATTCCGCAGGCCGGTCTCGAGCCCTCCGTTCGAAAGATAGAAATGAGTCAGTTGTCTCAACAGAGTCGCCGCGAGATCAGGCGGCAGGTCAAACGTGCCTAACTTTCGGACAGCGGAAGTCGTGGATTCATTCAAATCGGTTCGCATCGCAACAAGCCACGCTTCGATGCAGCCGGGCTCCGCTAACTGCTCGGCAAGTCGTCCTGCTGCGTCGACGGCATTATTCAAACCGTTGGTTCCAACCTGGGGCATATATTCGCTGGCGAATTGACTTGAAAGCTGACGACTTAGCGACCGAAATCCCTCACAAAGTGCCTATACGCCCGCAGGAGAGAGGAGGGGACGTCGACAAAGAGTGATCGTTTCGGTCAATATACGAAATCTTTGCCGCGTTGTCGTCAGTTCAAATAACGCGAGTCTTCTCGACTTGCCGGGCCAATGAGAGAAATCAATAGTAATGCTATCGGTAATCGTCGCCATGTCGAAAAATCAAGTCATCGGCCGCAATGGCGAATTGCCTTGGCGATTGCGATCAGACCTGATTCGGTTCAAGAAGATCACCCTGGGCCACACGCTCATTATGGGCCGAAAGACATTTGAATCGATCGGAAGAGTTTTGCCTGGGCGGCGGACGATTGTGATTTCGCGCAACCCCAAGTGCGTCGAAGGAGTCGACATAGCGAAAAGTGTCGAAGAGGCGATTGAGATGGCTCGACCAGATGCGGAGCCTTTCGTGGTGGGCGGAGGAGAGATTTACCTGACGGCGTTGCCGCTTGCGGACCGGCTTTATCTAACCCGGGTGCATGCAACGATCGACGGCAACACTCGCTTTCCGAACATTGATTGGAGTCAATTCCAATTGCACTCGCGAGAAGAAGTCCCCGCGAGTGATAGCGACGAGTTTCCGCATGCGTTCGAAATCTGGGAGCGAGCGGGCTAGCCAAATCTGCAAGCCCGCTTTTCCGCTGTCGATCAGGAAGGCGTTCGTTACTTCTTCTTCGTTGTTGCGGCCGGAGGGTTGGTTGTCGTCTGACCAAGCGAACTGAAGTACATCGCCGCGCCAAACCCATCGAGTCCGCCTGAATCAATTGGCGCCGAGCCTGGAGGTCCACCGCCTGGTGGTTGACCAGGTGTACCCGCGTCATCATTCAAAATGATTGCCGTTCCACGTGCTTTTTGGATTTGAGCATTCGTTGCGGACATAATTTCGAGATAGAAGTTCTCATCTGGCTCGAACAAGGTCTCACCGATTCCCTGGACGGTGACCGACTTTGATGTTTGGCCAGGAGTGAACGTAAGCGTCACCGGCAATAGCGCTGGAATGCCAATAAAATCCATTCCATCTTTGGCAGTGCCTTCAGGAGTGTAGACCTTAACAACAACATTGCTTGCACTGGGTTGAGTCAGATTGACATTGAAGACAAATAGGCTGTAGCCCGTATTTCCTTCGAGTCGTTGCAGGTCACTCACCAAGACTTTTGTGGCAAAGTCATCGTTGTTAATGGTCACCAAAGCTTGATTGTCGGTAATCGACACATTGACAGGGTTGGTGAGATTTACAAAAAACGCCTCATTCGGTTCGATCGCCGTGTCACCATAAACGGGGATTTGAATGGTTGCCGTTCTTTGTCCTTGCGGGATGGTCACTGTGCCGGAGGTCGTAACGTAGTCACTTCCAGCGAGCGCGGTCCCATTGGCGGTGGCGAAGTTCACCTTTGAGACCTTCGTTGAAGCCGCCGCTAAGCTGACCGTTAGCTTGACATACGAGAACCCATTATCGCCTTCGACAATGGTGGCATCTGCTATCGAAATGCCTGTCGCAGGTGGAGGAGGCACTGCGGTGAGCTTGGTTAGGTTTAGGCGTCCATTGGTCACCACTCTGCCGTTGACTGAGGCGGTGGGAGTCTGAATGGCCGACCCTAATAGCACATCCTTAATTTGAGCTGCTGTGGCAGTCGGGTTTGCGGCCTTATACAAAGCCGCGCCGCCAGTGACGTGCGGCGTCGCCATTGAAGTGCCATCGAAGTCCGAATAGGTATTGAATGGCGTGGTCGAGCGGATTGTCACCCCAGGCGCCGCAAGGTCAACGGTTGTGGCCCCATAGCTCGAGAAGGACGCTCGATTTCCGGTGCTATCAATTGCTGCAACGGAAATAACACTATCAAATCCCGACGTCGTTACACTCGATGTGTCATAGTTGGAGGGATAAAAAGGTAGGCCATCATTATCATTGTTGGCGTTACCAGCGGCGGCCAAAAACAGGACGTCGGCATTAGCAAGACGACCAATTGCATCGAGCAAGAGTTGGGAAAAGCCACCACCGCCCCAAGAGTTATTTGTAGCTACTAGGTTGATGCCGCGATTCTTCTTCAGATCAGTCATGTAGTCGACGGCGCGAATTGCATTCGTGGTCGAACCCGACGGAGCCAGGAATTTACCCGAGATGATTTTCACATTCCAGTTAACCCCAGCTACACCAACTCCATTGTTCCCTACGCCACCGATCGTTCCAGCTACGTGCGTGCCGTGATCATCGATCCCGTCACCTGGCGTTACTCCATCGAAGACCGACTTATTGTCGGCCGCGAAATCCCAGCCATTGACATCATCAATATAGCCATTGCCGTCGTCGTCAACGCCGTTATTCGGGGTCTCGCCCGGGTTGACCCAGATATTTGCGGCAAGGTCAGGATGGGATATGTCAATTCCGGTGTCGATCACTCCAACCACAACGGTGCTACTTCCGACATTTCCTCCCGCCCAAACCGTGTCGGCTTGAGTGCCAAATTGATTTACCGGCAACCCAGGGCCAGCAGCAGGACTGCTATTCATTCCCCATAAGCTTCCGTTCAGATAATGCGGATCATTCGAAACAAGTGTCGGTTTCACCTCCGCATCGGCTTCCGCAATCTTCACATGCGAATCGGTTCGCAGCTTTGTTAAACCGTTCTCCAGCGTAAAGCTTCCGCCCAAATCAAATCGCACCAACTGCCCATAATCTGCGGGCGCAGTTCGCAAAGTGATCTTTTGAACATTCGTCGCGGATACCGAACTCGTTACCGCTGCAATATCTGCGGCTGTTGATGCTGGAGTGAACAGAACCATTACATGGTTGCTCGAACTCCCTGCCAAAACACATCGAGTTTCGAGCGTCTCGACTCGCATCATGCGGCGAACCGCATCTTCTTTTCGCTTAGTAACTTGAGGCTTCTTCGAAAACCAGGAACGAGGCCGTGGCGCGGGTCGAGACATACCAATCCTCTGCAACGAAGGCGTGGGTGCTAAAAACGAATAAATAAAGTTCGCCGCCCAATCAGCTTTTGAGCGGCGGGAGTATTCTGCTACGCCGCCTCCCGTCGGTCCAGCGAAATTGGGCGATTTAATCACTTTTTTTGCTAGAACCAGAACTCGGCGGATGAACGGAAATTGCTCTGTTGAGATACTAAACAAGTGTTTGATCGCGGCCGCTCTATGCCGTTTTGGTAGCTACGAACGCTAGATAATAGAAAATCCACCCTGTAATCGCCGTCCCCGTCATGCCCAGCGCGGCTAACCAACCCCAAAACTTATGAGCTTTGGAATGGGCCCCAGGCGTCGGAGGGGAGGGAAAGAGGTAGAGCGCCCTGCTGATGACTAGCACCCAAAGCAGAAACGTCGGAACGGCGAATGCTAGGTGTATCACCAAGGCGTACATCACTGCACACCAAGCGTCTTTAACGAAAAATGGGGATGCTTCCGCCCGATGTTTCCAGCCGCTCAGCCGCATATCGACCTCAAAGGCAACGACGGCGATCAGCAGCACCAATCCCAG
>JBKJSI010000049.1:0-3495 GCA_046595915.1 Pirellulaceae bacterium | reverse complement strand
ACAACCTTGCGTTCTTTCTTCGAGAGGCGGATACTGCCGTCCATGGCTTGGTCCTCTGAGGCTTGTTGTCGGTTAAACCAACAAACTTAGAGCCAAGCCTGTTTTCATTTCCAGAGCACCTGCGCTACGCACCGGGCGAGGAGCTATTTAGGCTAAATGCCATCAGCTTGGACATTAGTTGGTGGAAACAACTCCTCAGCCATTCGTTCAAGTCCGTGATCACCTGCGTCAACCGAAGTTGCGTGTGCGAAAACTCGTCCGCCAAATTTGAAGAACAACGCAGGCGTCACGATCTGATCGAGAATCGTCGATGCCAGCATTCCGCCAAATACCACGACTGTCAGCGGATAGAGAATTTCTTTACCCGACTGGCCTGCTCCAAATAGAAGGGGCAGCAGGCCAATAAAACTTGTCATGGCAGTCATCATGACGGGCGATAGTCGCTCCAAGCTTCCGCGAATGATCATGGCTTCGCTGAATGGTTCGCCCTCATGTTGCATCAGGTGAATGTAGTGCGAAATCATCATGATCCCGTTGCGGCTGACGATGCCGATCAATGTAATGAAGCCAACCCAATGGGCTACCGTAAGGCTTGTCGCTTCAACCCATACACGCGGCCACTGCCACCAAGGAGCGGCTTGCAGCGCCTCCCATTCAGGCCAGTTGGTGAGCAGTAGCGCAATTACCGAGCCCATCGCGGCGAGTGGAATATTGGCCAAGACTTGCAACGCCGCCATCCATGATTTGAGGGCTTTACAAAGCAGCAAAAAAACGCCGACGACAGAAAATGCCCCCAGAACGAGAAGCCTCCGATTTGCCTGCTGTTGAGCTTCGAACTGCCCCCCGAGTTCTACGCGGTACGCACCAGCTAGTGCTCGAATCGATTCGTTTACTGGCGCGATTTCTCGCTGAATGTCTCGAACAACGCTTGCCATGTCGCGCCCCTGCACATTGCAGAAAACAACGATTCGCCGCTGAACATTTTCGCGGTTAAGCGTGTTGGGCCCGGTGGTATCGAGAATTTCGGCGACATCGCCCAAAGCGATCTTGCGCCCCGAGGGCGTATCGAGAATCGTCTTATTGATTTCTTCGGGATCGCTCCTCGCGGCTTCGTCGAACCAAACCATCAGATCAAAATAGCGGTCTTCATCGAGAATCTGCGAGACCTTGCGTCCCTTGTAAGCAGTTTCGAGCATGTCCGCGATATCGCCTGGGGCGAGTCCGTACCTTCCTGCCTCTTCATGCTTCACCCGGAGCCGGAGTTGGGAGATTTCAATCTGCGGTTCGATTTGCAAATCGACAACGCCAGGAATTGCGGCAATGCGGTCTTGAATGTCTTGTGCAGCGGTGCGGAGTTCGCGCAGATCTGGGCCAAACACTTTCACTGCGATCTGCGCCCGCACACCGCTCATGATGTGATCGAGCCGATGCGAAATCGGCTGCCCAATGTTTACCTTTACACCGGGGACGCTGGTCACCTGATCGCGAATATTTTCCAGCACCACTTCGCGGGTTCGGCCTTGATACTCGACAGCCCACAAATGTGCGAAGGGAATCATCCGCAACGCAGCATAACCAGCGCCTGGCTTAGGTTTTTCATGCGGAAGGAGACCGACATCGATTTCCGAGGAGTTGACGCCTTCCGCATGCTCATCGAGTTCTGCTCGCCCGGTTCGGCGCGAGACAGAAATGACTTCGGGAACCTCCAAGAGCCGCTTTTCGACTTGGCGCGCGACGCGGTTACTTTCATTAAGGCTTGTACCGGGTTCGGTTTGCACGTTGATGGTGAGCGTGCCTTCATTGAACGGCGGCAGGAATTCACCGCCCATCCACAGAATCGATGTGATGGAGATCACAACCAGCACACTCACTATCGCGAGGATGAAATATGCTCGACGAAGTGTGAAACGCAGAACGTGTTCAGTGACCTGCTTCAGCTTTCTCAAGAGAAAAGGATCACGCGCGTCATCGAGAAATTTCGCACCCGGAAGCAGGAAAGAGCCGAGAACGGGAGTAATCGTGAGTGACACCACCAGGGACGCCATCAGCGACGTAATATAGGCAATCCCGAGTGGGGCGAACATTCGGCCCTCCAGTCCGTCAAGGGCGAAGAGTGGAAGCACCACCAGGGCCACAATGAGCGTGGCGTATACGATCGAGTTCCGTACCTCGCTTGATGCAAGAAAGATCACTTTCAGTGGATTTTGCGGAATCGCCGCGTGGCGATTTTCTTTAAGGCGGCGATAGATATTTTCGATATCGACAATGGAATCATCGACGAGGTCGCCGATTGCCACAGCTATTCCGCCCAAGGTCATAGTGTTGATCGAAATCCCTAGAAAGTAAAAAATCAAAACCGTCAGCAGGATCGAAATCGGCATCGCCGTGAGCGAACTAATGCTTACGCGGAAGTTCCACATGAAGAGGAAGAGAATCACGACGACCCACAGGGCGCCATCGCGCACCGCTTCGATGACATTGTCCACAGCCGCCTGGATGAAATCGGCTTGTTTAAAGATTCGCTGCTCAATGAGAACGTTTTTCGGTAAGTCTCGCTGCAATTCGTTTAGCACAAGTTCGAGCTGTGCGGTGAGCTTGAGCGTGTCGGCGTCTGGCTGTTTTTGGATGGCGAGCATGACTGCATCGCCACCAGCAGGCTTGCCATTTTCTTTCACCCAGACACTACCATCTCCTCGGCGAACTGGGCCGCCTAAGCGAACTTCGGCCACATCCTTAATCAAGACAGGCCGTGGATCACGCCAAATGACCACCGTGTTTGCAACCTGATCTAGCGCAAGACTCTGTCCACTGATACGAATGAGCGATTCGCGCTCGCCGCGCTCCAGGATGCCACCGCCCTTAATGACATTCGCTTTCGCTGCCGCCTCGGTAAGTTGTTGTAGCGAAACGTTTTGGGCGGCGAGCCGTTCCGGTGACGTGATGACTTGATATTGCTTCAACACACCGCCCATGACCGTGACTTGGGAGATTCCTTCCACCGCAAGTAGCCGGTTTCGGATCGTGAATTCGGCAAGCGTACGCAACTCCATCGCTTGCGCCGATCGTTCTTCAATCGTGGCGCCGGGCTCGGAATGGCGCAGCCCCAGCAGCATGATTTCCCCCATGATCGACGAAATCGGCGCCATGACAGGATTTGCGTCACGTGGCAATCGATCGCGGGCAAGCTGAAGTTTCTCCGCCACGATCTGTCGATCCCGGTAGATGTCCGTGCCCCATTCAAATTCGACCCACACGATCGATAGACCGATTCCGGAAGCGGAGCGGACCCGCTTGACGCCTGTGGCGCCATTGAGCAAGTATTCGATCGGTCGCGTAACGAGCACTTCCACTTCCTCGGGCGCAAGGCCGGGCGACTCCGTCATCACCGTGACTGTCGGGCGATTGAGGTCAGGAAACACATCGACCGGCATGCGCTGGAGTTGGTAGCCGCCGTAAAGCACGACAAGCAATGCCGACACGACGACGAGCATCCGG
>JBKJSI010000565.1:0-6693 GCA_046595915.1 Pirellulaceae bacterium | reverse complement strand
GCCTTGTTTTTCCAAACTTGTAGTCTTGTAGTCTTGCGCGCACTCGGCGGGACCTCAAGATTGGCGCGCAAGTCAGGTGCAAAAGCGCCTTTCGGGTTGTCGGGTTGCGAGCTTGCTCGCTCTCGACCGCCATGCTAACCGCGCGCAAGCTGTGCGCAAACCGAGATGGAAGGTTGGCGGCGGAGTAGGTGATGAAGCGGACGGAGCCGTCGGCGAGGGCGAAGTTGGCGTTTACGGGCCGCCTGGACGTTTAGGAGATGAAAAAATCTCGCCTACCGCAGAGTTCCACATTGCCTTCGCTTCGGATTGCGAGAGTTCCTGGAGCGAGCCATTTTCGTCGACAACGAATTGGCGATTCGATCGGTCATCAGATACCATTGTCGCTTTTGGGAAAGTCAAGCGAAAATCGTCCGGCGCAAGTTTCGGATTCATTTCGATTAAAGTGACTTCGATCTCTGTCGTGGTGACATCACCCACCGATGGACGATTCAAAAACGATTTCCATTTGCATGGATAGAACGTCTTGTCTTTGATCTTGTAGTCAATGTCGATCTGGCAGGACATTCTTCCTTTTGTAAGGCAGTCGCATCGACGCACCAGCCCATTCGAATCGATCCATAATTCTCGGTGCGGCGGCTCCCCCGGCTCCGATTCAGTAACGATCCGTACCAATTCTCCCTTGATTACTCCCGTACGTTCGGTTTCTGAAAGCAACGGTTTCTCAAATCCGCTCATGTCGGGATAGAGTCCGCGAAATGCGATCATGAGAGGCCAAAGGTGGGCTTGCCCTAGAACCATCTCCGTAGCGGGAGTAGAGATGTTGCCGATGGGTCTCTTGCCTCGCAGGTATTCCGTCAGCGTATGTTGTTCATCCTTATTTGCGACCACCGTTCGCCGTTGCTTCTCGAACTTACCCGTGTCGCCAATGAGTATCGGACAATCTGTTTCATCGCGCACCAACATTCCGTCGTAACCCTCGACGACTACTGTTTCTGTAAATTCGTCTGTTCGTGTCGTGGCCCCATCGGGCCTGGTCTTTCGTCCCTTTAACTGGCACTTGAAAGACTTCACTTGCTTTGCCAGGTTTTGCCATGTTTCGATGGCCTTTTCTAAGGATGGCTCTTGCGAATTACAGGCGTTGACGCCAAGAAGAACCAAAACGACTGACAGTACAATTTGGCGGACCATCATTCACCTATTTCTGGAGGCGTCGAAATTGAACAAGCTGCGCTGGAGCCTGGACTCTATGGGTGCGACCTTCCTGGGAAACCTCGAATTCCAAGGGCGAGAGGGAGGAACGCGGCGCCCCAGGCGACGAGGCGCTGTTTGGTTGTGAGGGGAAATGTCGTATTCGCGGTGGCGGCGCTATCGGAGGAACTGGGGTGTGCGCCTGCGGTTAGCGACATGGCCAATTCCTTTTGCAACGGAAGGAAAACGTCGAACCTTCAACTGCTCGTGCCACACTTTTGATCACAGTACGCCTTTGAACGGCGATTGCAAGAGAATTTTTGCGAGAACGTTGAAAGAAGAGTACTCCCCTCGGTGGAACTACCAGCTTAGTGATTGGAATCGAAGTGTTTCGTTTTGATTCAAAACTGATTCGTTTCTATTGGTGGATAGGAAATGACGGGGTTTGGGGTGTTTTTGCGAGGGGAACGTATAAGGCGGGGTTTAAGCGTTGAACGCGGGTTGAATTGGATCGTGTGGTGCGATTGGTGAGGCGGGGCGTATTCCTCGCTTACGCTTCGGGTTGGGATGAGAGCGCTTCGCTGCCCGGCGCGGTTTAATGTGAGTGGCTGGCGCAACAGTTGATCCTGGCCAATGCTGCGGTTGGTCCTGAGGCAAGCGAAGTTGGTTTTCGTTATGGCAAAGCGCACCGCGTTGCGTCGCGGCTAACCGGTCGGTTGGGGCGCGGTAGGTGGTTGGAGATAGCAATTCGCAATCGAAAATGAAATCAAGCCGATGCTGGCTATTCTTCTGAGAAAGCAATCGCCATGAGCGCTAGCGCCGATCCCGCGTTGGAGATGTCGTGCTCGCGGTCGGCGTTGATGCTGCGGGTGAACCAGCGGCCGGATTGTCGTTGATGTGTTTTGAGCCACTCGATGCCGCGAGTGATTGCGCGGTGATCCGCGATAAGGCCGCTTTTTCGCAGTGTGTAAACGGCTAGGCCCGTCGCATAGCCATCGCTGTCGGCATCGCGCTCATTTTTTTGGCCATCTGTAACGCGGCGCCCTTTCGCGGAGCGAAAGGCAACATTGACGAGAAGGGAGACACTAGTGCGAATGGCCGGCGTGGTCGTGGTCGTGAGACTCGGTGCTTGGCTTGTGGTCGTGCGAGTGCTTTGGTTCGAGGAAGCCGATGAGGTAGCTGATGACGATGCCGGCTAGGAGGGCGATGGAAAGTTTGGTGCGGTCGTGGGAGTGGAAGCTGAGTTCGGGTAAGAGGTCGGCGAGGGAGATGCAGAGGAAGAAGCCGGCGCCGAGGGCGAGGGCCATGCCGATGATTTGGGGTTGGCTGTCGCCGGAGTTTTGGACGCCGAGCATGAAGATGGTGGAGCCGAGCGGGCACATCAGGCCGAACATAATGCTCACGATCCAGATGGCGCGGTTGGACCAGCCGGAGGCGCGCATGAGCACCGCGATCGAGAGTGTGTCGAGGGGCTTGTGCAAGAAGACGGCGAGGAAGGTGCCCATGCCGGCGGGAATCCAGCCGGCTTGATGCTCTGATTCGGCGGCGACGCTGGCGGCGAGGAACATGCCATCGGTGATCGTGTGAACGGCGAGGCCAGCGAAGAGGCCCAGCCAGGCGAGCGAGCTGCCTTGCATCAGCCGATCGATATGGTCGTGATCGTGGGCATGGCCGTGACCGTGATCATGACCATGATCCTTGTCATGATCATGCGAGTGTGCAAGCGCATGATCGTGATCATGTTTGCAATCGGGGCCGTGGATATGCGGTTCGTGACTATGTTTTCCTTCGTGCGGTTCCCCCTCATGCGGTTCGACAGCGTGCGCTTGACCGTCTTCGCCTTCGACGACTTCGATTTCTTCGAACTCATGCGTGTGGACATGGAAGAGCCGCATCAGGAAGAACATCGCGAGGAGGCCGACGAGGACGAGGAGCATCGTCTGGTCGAGCGAGCCGAGTTCGGCGTAGGCATGTGGGATCAAATGCAGCATGCTGACGCCGAGCATGAAGCCGGCGACGAGGCTCATGAGGAGTTGCATGCGGGTGTGCGTGAGCGGGATCAGTCTGGGCAGAATGGCGCCGAGGATGGCGACCGCCACCACCAGCACCGAGTAAAAGCCCAGCAAAGCGAGGGTCATTCGAAGAGGTCCGAGGTTTTGTTAGAGCCTGTCCGAAAAGGGGGACAGGCACCCTACATCTAGCGATAGGTTGGAGCCGAATCCTCTACTAACGGGAGCCAGTCGACTTTTCGGACAGACTCTTAATGCAAATCAAGTGCATTTGCGAATTAGATGGATTTTGCTGGTGTTGGGCGAGTTGGGCAAGGGGATGAATGGAATATCTCGGGGCCATGCCGTATCTATACGGCAAACCAAGGCGCCACTGCGGAGGAAAGCCATCGACCAAATCGCTTCAACTTCGCAATCGGGCTGGCGAGCAATTTTGCCCCGAAGATGGCTTCCCATCGTTATTGATTTAGTCGTCGTGATCACATTGTGTTGTGTTGACGCCTTACTCAAGGTCCCCGGCCCGAGCGCATTCTCGTACCTGAGCCAATTCGCCGGGCTTTTCGTGATCGCCAGCGTCCCTGTTGTGGTGATGGCAGTCGCCATGACTCGTTCGCCAATCTGGCTTCGGATGATTGTCATCTTTGGCTTTGCAACAATTGTCCTGGCGGTCAATTGTCTGATGATGCATCCTCGGCTTCCGATCCTCCCCTCAATCAGCGCGGCACTTGTCGACTTTAAAGAAGGGTTTCACCAGCAAATCCGCCTCTTCTCGCGGATCGCCTTGTTCGCACACCTAGTTTCGGCATTGCTGGGCGCCCATGTTTCCGCAAAGACTACTGAAGCTCAGGAGAGTTCTTATCGGTGGCGGGCCTCGATCAAAGATTGGCTTTACTTCATGACGTTGGTTGGACTGGCGCTCGTGCCCGATCCCAAACTCTTTCGAGTGGAACCTGCCTCCATCCTAAATACATGGTTCAACGATTTATTCTCAGATTTGTTTCTTTATCTTCTGGGCTTTGTGATCGCCGTCATGATTGGCATCCAGGTCTTGGGAATATTGACTCTTGCACCACTTAAAGCATGGCGCCTTCGACTGGCGGCAGTGTCGGTGTTTGTCGTCGGCAGTGTCGCTTTCTCAGTCTATTTCAACCATGATCCTAAAGACTTGCTCGCGCCTCTTAGCGTATTTTTGATGACCACGCTGTACTCTCTCTGTTCGACGCCACACTGGTTCGTCCTACGCTTGTCCGGTTATCGGCTCCATCTGCCGCAACGATCGCTCGAAGGAGCAGGAACATCACACTAGCTACCGCGAAGCGGGACTCGCTGTGTGGCCTGTCACGTTATCATTCGGCGTCAACGTTAATCGTCGAATTGGGGCGCTGACTCAATCTAATAGGGGCACGTGCAATCGCGCGTTGCGGTAGTCGCAAGAGCAGTCCATTGCTGAGACAATTGCCCCGGAACACCATTCTAGTCCGGCGCACTCTCCATGACCTCCGATCCCCTCCAAGCGATAGCGACTCCCGGAGCCTGGCGTGAGGCAATGCCAAGATACTGGTTGCCAATGCTCTGCTATTTGGAAGTCATTGTCGGTCTTCAGGTCGCTTTTGCTCTCCATCAGGGAGATGGAATGGGACCATTTGACATGCTGCTCAACGCGCTTGCGTGGTCATCGCTATATGCTCCACTGGCGCTTGGCGCGATGCTGGGAGTGAAGATTCGAGTTCGTTTTGCGATTTTTCTTGGGCTCGTGACGATCAAAACTTTTTACCTCTACAGTCGAGCCGCGATTCAAGCAGGCGGCATAGAGCAACCAGGCCTGTTCTTTTATGCGGTCGCGATTGGAGCTCTCTCTGAAATGCGTTTGGGCGCATTGATCTCCGTCATTGCCCACGCGCTGTCGAGCCTGTTGGGGGCCTTCGCAACCTCACGAAGTCCCAGCGAAAAGGAAATCTCTCGGGGCGGGCGAAGTGAAGTCATCGAATGGCTTTACTTCTTTACTTTGTTTGGTTTCATTTTTTTGCCAAGTTTGCCGCCGCTGGAGCAGAGTCGAGTGATTCAAGTCTCTTGGCTTGACGCTTGGCGTTCGCCGATGTTTCGATTTTATATGTTGTTTAGTTATTACATTTTGGCCGGATTTCCGCTTTGCGGTATTTTGACTTTGCTTGTGCGCCCCACGATGCTTATTAGGGCGACGCTGTTGCTCGTCGTCATTGGGCTGCCGTTGGGCGCGTTGCTCAGCACGGGGATGCGCGAATGGGCATTAGATGTCCAAGTGATTTTAGGCTTCGCGGGAGGCCTACTGGCTTCGCTTCCGCATTGGTTACTACTGCGCTGCGCCGGCTATCGACTTTACTCGCCGAGGCGTTGGATTAGCATTGCAGCAGATTCCAACGGCAAATCCCCCGTGGTGCTTTCGACCGAATGAACTCCAGGTCACCGATCGCCGAGGCAACTTCGACCGGCTGGCGAGCCCTGTTGCCCGTCCGTTGGGAGTGGCTGTTGGTTTATGGCGCCATCCTGCTGGTGCTGAAAGTGTGGTTGTCCCACTTTGACGCATGGCCGATGCGGAATGTGCAGTTCGCTTGGGACGGGGTGGCCGTGATTGTTGCACTGGTGGCGATGATGCGGATTCCGATTCGGTATCGAGTTGCGATTTTGCTGGTGATTGAAG
Organism: Pirellulaceae bacterium; assembly: GCA_046595915.1. Lineage (GTDB taxonomy): Bacteria > Planctomycetota > Planctomycetia > Pirellulales > Pirellulaceae > JBKJSI01. The sequence goes on along the minus strand of JBKJSI010000565.1, from coordinate 819 downwards.
TCATTCGGTTGTATGTCACTTTGCAAGGGACGGTGGTTGATCAGACTACCTTTTTGACTTCGCGGGACTTGTTTCTATTGCTGCGGAATCAGCTGGCGGTGGATGCGGTCGATTTTGCTTTTGTGTCGCTGGCCGCTCACGTTGGGACCAGTTTGTGTGGGGCGTTTGTGAGTCCGCGCGCGCCGCAGGAGAGTGAATTGGAGCGGGGGACGCAGGGGGGAATTGCAGAGTGGGCTTATTTGGCGGTTCTGGTTGGTCTCGTCTGCATGCCTCAGCCGAAGGTCACGATTTCGCTGAGCTTGATGACTTGGGAGCCGTTTGGACCGGCGAGTATTCTGCGGTTGCTTTTCGAAGGCCAGAATCGCCTGGTCCTGCCGCTCTTGGGACTTCTTGTGCTAGCGCTGCCGCGCGGTTGGCGTCTGAGCGTCGTGATGTTGGTCCTGATTTTAGCTGTGGCTAGCGGAATGCCGTTTTACTACGCATGGTGGATGCGTCCGCGATCAACGTATCGATGGTCTGACGTTCTGAAGGGATTCTCTCCTGCACTGGTGCTGGTGATCTTTCGGTCGCTTCCTTTTTGGATCCTTTTGTGGGCCGCTGGCTACCGGCTTTATTCGCCGCGGCGGTGGATCAGTCGCGCCACGGTTGCGAAATAGCGCACCCGCAACTGTGCCATTAATTGGTCACTGTAACAAATGGTCACTGAAGGTGCGATCAAGTCAGCCCGACTACCGCGAGGCCGGATTCGCCGTATGGCCGGTCACATTATCGTTGGGCGTTAGCGTCAATCGCCGGATCGGGGCGCTGATGCCCGCCGAG
>JBKJSI010000703.1:0-11338 GCA_046595915.1 Pirellulaceae bacterium | reverse complement strand
ATTTCCTCGCTTACGCTTCGGGTTGTGATGCATGGCGAGGCGGATGTTATCGGGCAGCACCGCATTTCCTCGCTTACGCTTCGGGTTGTGATGTCGGTTGTGGTGGCCCCTCCTAATGGGGGTGTGCCGGAAAATTCATTAGAATCGTCAAGTCTTGCCTAATCGGCGTCGATAACAGGTCCGCGAAACCAGCCTTGCGCAGGGAAGATTTGTCTCTCCTTGCGTGTGCTGGATCGTCCTCAGGGAAGAGGATTCGATGACTGTCGTCGCCAAAAAAACGGTTAAAAACAAGAATGGCAAGCCTGCCAGGCGCACATCCGCAGCGACGCCGGAAGTTGAAACGCCCGTTTTGTTTCGCCTTCCTGATCTGTCGCTGTTTCCCGAGCTGCCGCCGACCGCTGAGACCGCCCCGCTAGAGTTTGCTGCGACGCAACTCCTAGTTGGCCCAGTTTCGGCTCTTGAAGTCATTGCCCCTGCCCAAACTCCAGAACCAGAACCGCCTAAACCCACCAAGCCGACGCTCAAAAATAAGTTGGCCGGTCAATCGCTGGCACTCATCCACAAATGGGCAGTCCCTACCGGGCGCAAAGTTTCGTTCATTGCCCGTAAAGCCTCGCGTTTGCCTTATGTCGGACCAGCCGGGCTGCTCTGTGCGTCTCTGTTGATAACTCTGGGACTCATTTACACGCCTTGGAATCGCGACGCAAAACCCGATGCAAAAAAAGAGCTGACCGCTGCCAATGAGTCTGCCCACGCTGAAGAGGCTGAGCACCAACATAACCACGAGCCAGCGCGAACCACGACGGAACCGAAGGCAAACTTGCAACTGAAGAAAATCGTTAATCAATTGGATGAGCAACTCATCGAGAGTGAATCGCCTGACGTGAGCATCGCCGCAGCGACTACCTCCGCTCCGCCAATGGAAAATGAAGCAAACGACGATGGCTCATTCACGGAACCTTGGTGGCGCAAAAAGCCAACGCGCGATGTCCAGGTTGCCGGCAACGACGCTGATGCCGAGGCCGCAACAGAGCATCAGGTTGTTCATGGCGATGAAGATGAAAATGGCGAACCCGTGATCGACGAAGCTGACCTGCCGGCACCGAAACGCACGGCGATGCATCGAAGGCAGGTTGAGGAACCCGAAGTCGAGCGAGAAGAGACTCGCTACCAGCCAACTCCACGGCAGAAGTCGAATCGATATACCGAGCCTGAGGAGCCCGAGACTCGCGAGGTTGAAAGACGTTCCATGGCAGCGGCGAGGGAGGCTGAGGACGTTGAAAGCGAATCCGAGATTCCACTCAATCCCTGGCGCCGAATTCGAAATGAACGCCTTGAGCGGGAGTCGCCGCGCGAAGAAGAGGCGATCGCTCAAAAGCCCACTCCAAGATCTCAAGCTTCTCAAGTAACTTCGAAAAAGCCTCAGTATCGTTCTCCTCCCGGGCAGGACATTGATTTGGAAGGCGAATGGCCCACGGAGACTGCCACGCGCCCGCGCGGTGAGAACAAACGAAACGGCGTAAGGTGAACCTATGACGAGTATGAATCAATCTTTCATTCGCGCCTTTGCCAAGAAGGACGCCGCTGCGAACACACCGGTTTCGGCGCCGACTGCGACCAAGAAAGTGCAGCAGCGAATGGCGCCTGCTGCCGCCATCGTCGCGAAGCCCAATCCGGCATCGCCAACCATTGTCGCCGAATCGCTCCCGAGCATGGGGCTGCCTAGCTCGGTGGCTAGGCTACTGAATTCTGAAAGCGTTTTGGTGTATTCCGATTACTCGGAGGCTCCAAGCGTTGGCGCCATCACCGAACCACGAGTGAGGCCGACCTGGTCGCCCGAAATGGCGAAAGCTGCGCAGTCCGCCGCCGCCGAAGTTCCTCGCGGCGTCGCGGCCAAGAGCACCATTCCCGCTCCTCCCAAATCGCCTCCGAAAGAGTTCGCCGAACCTCATTTTGAAGCCAAAAACGCCGTCCAGCGCATCGACGATGCTCATCACGGGAAGGCCTTATTACCGAGCGTGATGCCTGCTTGGGAAGTCGACAAGTTGCTCTGGCCGCGAACATGTGACCAGCTTTTGGCAGCGGAGAAACCTTACTTCGAAGAGGCTGCACGCCGACTTGTCGAAGCTTCCAAGCAAGGGATGCGAACGCTCGCTATTTGCGAGAGCCGACGCGGAGAAGGTTGCTCGACGGTTGCCCTCTGTGTCGCCAAAGCCGCTGCTGCTGCTGGCCTGCGAATCGGTATTCTCGATGCCGACTTTCAAAGCGACGGTTTGTGCGAAATGCTCGGTCTCGAAGTCGAGTGTGATTGGACACTAATTGCCGATGATGCCGCCGCTATTCATGAGAACTGCGTGCAAGTGCTCGATCAACCGATCACGCTTTTTCCGATGTCGGGCGACGCATCTCATGACGCAGTCAAATCCGCCGCGAAGCAATCAAAGAAGCAGCTTTCGCTGATCCCGCAAATCGCTGACCAATTTGATCTGCTTATTGTCGACTTCGGCGCCTTCGGCGAGGGTGCGCTTCCTTTAGCGCTCAAGGCGAAAGTCAATATTGATGCGGCTCTTGTCGTGCGCGATTTGCGGCACACTTCTTCGCGAGCGGTTCATGTCACGGTCGGCCAGATTCGCGAGTCGGGCATCGAAGCGGTCGGGATTGCTGAAAACTTTGGCGCCCGTTAACTCGAAGGGTAGGTGATTCGCTATGTACGAGGCACACTGGCAGCTGAAGTCGAAACCCTTTGAATCGTTCGCAGGCGCGGCCTTTCACTATCCCGTTGCCGCGCATCATGCCGCGCGCCTCAAGATTCAATACGCCATCGAAAGCCGCCGGGCCGCTGCTCTCTTGGTTGGCGCTCCGGGAATTGGCAAATCGTTGCTCATCCACGGCCTAACGAAGCAACTCGCCGAAGCATCGATGCAAATTGTCCGTATTGAATACCCGCTACTCTCGGCTGACGAATTCTTGGGCTGCCTGGCATCGCATTGGTCGAAATCGCCGGAAGAGGCAAATGACAAACCGGCAAATCTGGCTCAAATAGAAAAGTCGCTTTCGGCAATTCGCGAGACGAATTCGCATGCCGTGATCGTTGTCGAGGAAGCCCATTTACTTCGCGATCCCGCCGTTGCCGAAACGCTGCGCATTCTTCCCTTTCTTGGTAACAGCGAAGCTCCGGCGGCGACGATTCTGCTCGTTGGTCAGTCGACCTTGGCGCCTTGGCTGAATGCGTTTCCCGCTTGGGAGGAGCATTTTGGGGCCAAATGCCACCTGCCGGCGCTCAACTGCGAAGAGACGATGGGTTATGTCGCCCACCGTCTTCGAGCGGCTGGTGCGGCGAGAAATCCATTCACGAACAAGGCGTTGGAATCGCTTCACCATCTTTCTGGTGGCTCACCGCGTCGTATCAATCGTCTGGCCGATTTGGCTCTTCTGGTCGCCTATGCTGAGGATATCAAGCAGGTTGATGTGGCTCAGGTGGAAGCCGTTGCCGATGAATTGGCCCTTCGCGCCGATTGACGAACGGGGCTTTGGACCGCAGCATGCAGGTGAATGAGTATTTTTAATTCGTCACCTGCCGAGCCAACGAGTATCGCGCCATTGGGCGCGTCACGGCTTGCTGTTGTATTACTAACGCTGGTGGTGTTTGGTATCGGGATTATCCTGCGGCTCCATGCTTGTCGCGATGATCTTTGGGTGGACGAGCTCCACACCGCTTGGGTCGTTGACGGAGCATGGAGCGATCTGCCGGCGCGGGCGAGGATCGGTAATCAGGCGCCTCTTTACTTCGCGATCGTCAAAGGGCTTACGGATCTTTTCGGCCTTAGTAGGGAATCCGTCCGGGCACTTTCTGTCCTTGCCGGAGTGGGACTGATTGTGACCTCTTGGTGGTGGACTTGGCGACAAACGCGAGATCATTGGGCCGCGCTCCTGGCTCTAATGGCCGTAAGTATCGACTCCAACTGCATCTTCTATGCGAGCGAAGCGCGGCCTTATGCGGTGATGCAACTTGCTCTTGCTTGGCTTGTCGTCTTGTCGATGCAAGGCGGCCCAGGATGGAAATTAATCTTAGGGCGAGGTGTCCTCGCGGCGATGGCGATTCATCTTCAATTCACGTCGCTTATTTTTCTGGCCTCACTTTATGCCGCCCGAATGGTGATCCTGATTGCGGTTCCCAGGGCTAAGCGAATGGCGAAACTCTCGGCGCTCGGCATCGAAATTGCCGTCTTGCTGATGCTTGTGGCGCCACTAGCATTCCAAGTCATTGAGGTTGCGAAACGGGGCGAGGCTTGGTCGACGTTTGTGCCAGACCCTAGTCTGCTTGGGCTTGCGAAGTTATTTCCTTGGACACCTGCGTTGATCAGTTTGCTTGCGCTATTTTGGTCATGGCGACAGGGAGGTAAACCCAGCAACTTGAAAGAGATTGGCTGGCTGAGTTGGTTGAGTTTCTCGCCGGTTGAATTGGTGATCCTTTTTTCCTGGCTGGGCGTCGCTCCGCTGTTTTTGCGGCGCTATTTGCTTGGCGCCGAGTGGCCGATTCTGATGATTCCTGGCCTTGTGATTTGCCGATTTCGCGGCGCGACCAGAATTGCAGTTGCAGGTTTGATTGTCGTTGCGATTTCCTGGGAGAATGGCCTCGTTTCGAAAAATGGATGGAGCACGCAGCGTCTTACCATGATGCGGACGGAGGGTTGGAGCGACGCAACTCGTCAAATCTCGCAGATCGATCCTCGCGGAGACCTTTGTCTCTTTGTCGCGTCGGGCTTCATCGAGTCGCGGCAGCTCAAAGAGAATCGAAATCCGCTGCTACGAGAGTATTGCCGCCTTCCGGTTGCGACCGTTTATCGAACTCCTCATGCATTGGAGGAGGTTGAGCCGATTTCTTCCGTGATTCCCGCTGAGCCGCCGGAGGATTGGGTTCAACGCGTCGTTCAACGTCGCGGGGGGATATGGCTTCTGCGGACCTCTCCGCAGAAATCGGGTGCTTGGCAGGCCTTTGCCAAGCGAATGGCGGAAGCGGTTGGTCGGCAAACCTCGGGGAAGCCTTGGGGGGTAACTCTCCATGAAGCTTCGGGGATTACCATTCTGGTCATTCGCCCTTTGTCGGAGTAAGCCCATCAAGCTGCCGCCAAATCGCACTACTTTGCATGACAGCGGCGGTTCGCTATTCTGCTCCGCGTAATCGGCCAGGGCTCCGCCGAAAGCGGGTGGGCCGATTGCCCCCTTTTGGACGGCGGGCGGAAAACTTGTCCAAATGAGAAGGGTCTTTTTCATGCTGCAGTCCTCTCCTGCGCGGTGGGGCGGTCGTTGGATCGCCATTCTTTTCGTTTCGTTGTGCTTTGGTTCGACCTTCGCTGCGGCTCAAGACGCGCCTGGCAGCGAAGTGAAAACGATTGAGTCCCGCATGGCGGCGGTGGAAACGGCTGCCCAGGACGCGGCGCTGGCGGGCCACAACGGTTGGATGCTCATTTGCTCGGCGATGGTTCTTTTCATGACTGCGCCCGGGCTGGCGATGTTTTATGGCGGGCTCGTCCGCAAGAAAAATGTGCTCGGCGTGATGATGCAATGCATCTTTTTGATGGGACTTATGACTGTTCTTTGGGCGCTCTACGGATATTCACTCGCGTTCGGGGACGATGCTTGGTCTTACGGATTCATTGGCGGGGATCAGTATCTGTTTATGCGGAATGTTGCCCATGAATGGACGGAAGCGGGCATACAAAAAGTCAATTATTATGCCGATGGGACGCCTGCACGGATTCCGCTCTTTTCGCACATGCTCTTCCAAGGCATGTTTTTCATTATCACGCCAGCGCTGATTTGCGGTGCGTTTGCCGAGCGGATGAAGTTCAGCAGCATGGTCGTCTTTAGCGTGCTATGGGGTACGTTTGTCTATTGCCCGCTTTGCCATGCCGTTTGGGATGGCGGCTATTTGGCGTTTGTTTCCACGGAATTGATGGGTAAGGGTGAGGGTAAAGGAATTCTTGGCGGATCACTTGATTTCGCCGGCGGCGCTGTGGTTCACATCAGTTCTGGCGTCTCTGCTCTGATTTGCGCACTTGTTATTGGCAAACGTCTTGGAGCCGGAAGTGAGCCGATGCCGCCCCATAATTTGACTTACACTACCCTCGGCACCGCGATGCTTTGGTTCGGCTGGTTTGGCTTCAATGCCGGAAGCGAACTTGCTTCCGACGGCACCGCCGCCAGCGCTTTTGCGGCGACCCATTTCGCTGCTGCCGCAGGAACGCTTACGTGGGCGACGCTAGAGTGGGTACTTCGTGGCAAGCCGAGCATCCTGGGCGCCTGTTCTGGCGCAGTCGCTGGGCTCGTTTGCATCACACCCGCTGCGGGCTTCTGTTCCCCCATGCCCGCGCTATTCATGGGTCTCGCAGGTGGGGCCGTTTGCTTTTTCGCCTGCACGACGCTCAAAAACACTTTCAAATATGATGACGCACTCGATGCTTTCGGCGTTCATGGCGTCGGCGGCACCCTCGGCGCAATCCTCACTGGTGTCGTGGCCTCGCGAGTCAACTGGAATATCGACAACGGCCAACCACTTGGACTGATCGAAGGCGGAAGCCGGATCTTCGTCGGCCAACTGGCGGCAGTCGCTATCACTTGGGTCGCCTCAGCGATTGTCACGTTCATCTTGCTAAAAGTGATCGATGCGGTGATGGGGTTGCGTGTCAAACCTGAGCAGGAAATTCAAGGCCTCGACGTTACCCAGCATGGCGAAGAGGGCTACATCTTCCTGTGAGCCGTGCGTAGAATCTCCGTTAGCAACCCTGTGCCACTAGTTTGGCCAGGGGCGCACCTTCCGCACGCCTCTCCCGGCTTGGGATATTTAGGAACTGAATATGAAAAAGGTCGAAGCGATCATCCGTAACTTCAAGCTGGAAGATGTCAAAAACGCCCTCAGCGAACAGGGTATCCATGGGATGACCGTCAGCGAAGTCCGCGGCTTCGGCCGGCAAAAAGGCCACACCGAGATGTACCGCGGAGCGGAATACACGGTCGATTTCGTGCCTAAAGTGAAGATGGAAGTCGTTTGCTCCGATACGGCGCTCCCGACGGTCCTGTCGACGATCATGCGAACCGCCCAAACGGGGCAAATTGGCGATGGCAAGATCTTTGTGCATTCGCTCGATAATGTGATCCGCATTCGCACGGGCGAGGCCGGCGCCGACGCGCTCTAGTCGTCGATCGTCAACTCGCCGCATCGCGCAGCATCTTCTGAAGGATTGGCGATGACCACCTCGTCGCCGCATGATCTGGCTCCCACAATTGGCCTTCGCCCGCTCGTTGCCATCGCGCGGGAATCGATCGCCGAATCGCGCGGAAAGCTCCGGTTGCAGCACGCTCAAGGCACCCCGGGCATTCAAATCTGCGCTCAGTGGACCGAGATCCTCGACGAAATCGTCATCAAACTCTTCGAAGCCGCCGCCGACGAATGCGGTGTCGAACTAAAAAAGGCAACATCGCTGATCTGCCTTACTCCACACGGAGGCTACGGCCGGCGCGATATGGCGCCCCACTCCGATCTCGATCTGATGTGCCTCGTCGATCCTGCCGCCGCTCGCGAGACCGGGCAACTAATGCGGGTCTTCGCGCAGATGCTGTACGACACCGGCCTTGTGGTTGGCTTCTCCCAGCGAACAGTCGCCGAAGCCGTCGACCTCGCCATTCGCGACGCAACGATTTTCACTTCGCTCGTTGAAGTGCGGTTCCTCTTCGGCGCTGAACGCCTGCTCAGTAAGTTCACCGCGAACTTCATTCGCCGAGCTCGCCGCGCCAAACGCCGGATCATCGCCGGCGTGGTCGAAGCCCGCCGCGATGAGCGCCACAAAAATGGCGACACACCGAATCTACTGGAGCCAAACGTCAAACGCTCCCCCGGCGGCCTCCGCGATCTACAACTAATCCGCTGGCTCGGGTTCGCCTGTTTCGGCGCTACCGAACCCGACGCCCTTGTGCTCAAAGGTCATCTCACCAAGGCCGTGCGAAACAGACTCCTCAAAGCTCGCGACTTTTTGCTACATGTCCGCAATGAACTCCATTTCCACGCCGGTCGCCAGCAAGACCTGCTCGACAAATCCGAACAACTCCGCATCGCCGCCCAATTTGGCTACTCCGATTCCGAAAATGCGCTGGGCGTCGAACTTTTTATGCGTGACTATTTCGTGCACGCCTCGGAAGTCCGAGACGCCGCTTTCAATTTCGTGGACGCCGCCCAAGAACCGGGGCCGTTCGTTGCGTTCTTGGCGCCGCTTTTCACCCATCGCGTCGGCCTCGACTTCCGCGCGGGCCCGCGTTACATCGGCGCCACCAATCGCGGGCGTCAAAAGCTCAGCGAGAGTCTCGCCGACGGTCTCTGGCTCATGACGCTCTCCTGCCTCTACGACAAGCACATTGAGCCCGCGACTTGGCGAACGATCCGCGAAAACGCCGACCAACCTGGTCGCCTCGAATTGACCGACGATACCATCCGCCGGTTTCTCGATTTAATGTCACAGCCCCTGCGCCTTGGCGAACTATTGCGGAGGTTACACGCCGCCCGACTCTTAGAACGCATCATTCCGGCGATGAGCCACACTCGCTGCCTATTACAATTCAACCAATATCATAAGTACACGGTTGACGAGCATTCCCTCCGTGCGGTGACAATGGCGACCAAGTTTTTCCACGATCCCGGTCCGCCGGGCGAAGTCTATCGGAGTCTACGAAATAAACGCGCGTTGCACCTTGCCGTGTTGCTGCATGATCTCGGCAAGGGATTTGTGGAAGATCACTGCATCGTTGGAGAACGCATCGCCCGAGAAACCGCCACTAGGCTCGGGCTGCCGCCGGCAGAGGGGGAAATGCTGGCCTATCTCGTGAGGCGGCATCTCGATATGCCCCATTTGGCGCTTCGTCGTGACCTAAGCGACCCCGAAGTAATCTTGCGATTTGCCTCGGATGTTGGCTCCTCAGAACAGCTCAAACATCTCTACCTTCTCTCGATTGCCGACCTCGCCGCCGTTGGCCCAGGCGTTCTGACCGATTGGAAACTCGACCTGCTCACCGAGCTTTTCGAGCGCACCAACGACTGCCTCACAGGCGCACTCGGCTCCGCGCATCAAGATCGCATGACCATTGCGCGACAATCGCTGCGGACAGCCCTCGGCCAAAAGCTTGAAGACCCTTGGTGGGGCCAAGTCGTTGACTCACTACCATCCAGTCTATTGCAGGGATACAAACCAGAAGACTTGGCTGGCATCCTCGAAAAAGTCCGCTCCGTTGACAAACAAGGCGCCATCGCCTGGTCACGCGCGGTATCCGATCGACGCTCCGTACGCTACGCCATCGCTACCCACGAAAGCCAAGCAAAGGGCATTTTCCAACGTCTCGCCGGCGTTCTGTCGAGCCAAGGAATGCAAATCCTTGGCGCCGAGATTTATACGCTCAAAGATGGCCTCGTTCTCGACTTCTTTGATGTCAACGACCTTGACTACGCCGATTCGCCACCGTCTCCCAGAACGGACGACGTCTGCCGCGCCCTCGAAGCGGTTCTCAAACAGCCCGAGATTTCACCCCCCTCCTTCCGCCGCATATGGCAAGAAGTCAAACCCGACAACGGCCCTAAACTCCCGACCCGCGTCGTCATCGACAACTACACCGCGCAAAACATGACAATCCTCGATGTCTTCGCTCACGACCGCTTGGGTTTGCTCTATACCATTAGCCGCGCCCTCTATGATCTCCGCCTTAGTGTTCATATCGCCAAGATCTCGACCTACTTAGATCAAGTCGTCGACGTGTTCTACGTTACCGATCTCGATAGCGGCGAAAAAATCCAAAACTCGGAACGTTGCAAAGCGATTGAATCGACTCTTCTAGCCGCGATCGGCCGCCTCGAATCTAGCGGCGCCGTCAATCCAAACTAAACTAAGCCTCGCTCATTACATTCCATAATTCGCCGATGCAAAAACTCTCGCTCTTTAAGCGATCGACAAGCCGCAATCGCCCTCTCAAATGACTTCCGCGCGGCGCCAAAATCCCCAAGCCGCCTCTGCATCTCGCCAATAGTGGCATCCACGAGATGATAATTCTTCAGCGCCGCATCCTCGCGCAGCGGCAACAACATCTGCAGCGCCGCCGCAGGCCCCTCCATTTGCCCAATCACAATCGCCCGATTGAGCCGGTAGATCGGCGAATCCCGCATCGCAATCAGCATGTTGTAAATCATCAAGATCCGCGGCCAATTGGTTTCGGCCATGTTCGGAGCTTCGCAATGCGTCCACGCGATCCCTGCTTCCAAGTGAAACGGCGAAATCACTTTCCCTTGCGCTGACAAATCAAGCCGCCGCTTCCCTTCGGCTAACAGGCGCGTATTCCAACTCGCCCGGTCCTGATCTTCCAGCAACAGGAGATTACCATCAGAGTCCGTTCGCGCGTCGAATCGCGCCGCATGAAACAGCATCAGCGCCAGTAGTGCTTCTCCGGCAGTCGAATAGGTCTCAGGATGTGATAAAAGCAAATGACACAGCCGCGCCGATTCTTCACAGACATCCTGCCGAATCAGTGAATCGCCCTGCGATGTCGCATAACCCTCATTGAACATCAGATAGAGACACTGATGCACGGCGTCAAGTCGCGAAGCGAGTTCACCGCTTGGCGGCGTCTCCAGTTGCACTTCATCCGCGAGCAAGCGCTCCTTCGCCCTTTGAATGCGCTTCTTGACGGTCTCTTCTGGCAGCAATAGCGCCCGTCCGATTTCCACAAAGCTAAACCCACCCAAGGCCTTGAGCGTCAACGCGATCTGGTTCTCGCGCGACAGACTCGGGTGACAGCAAGCAAACACCATTCGCAGCTGCGCATCTTCAATTTGCGAATCAAGAAAACAGTCGTCAAGATTCGGCCCAACCTCCGTTGGCCGCTCGTAAACGACCTCCGGCGCGACGCGCTGGAGCGTTGCGTCACGCCGAAGGGCGTCACGAATCTTGTTCTTCGCGACTCGATGGACCCACGCCGAAGGATACTCCGGCGCACCGCGCACTCGCCACGCCCGCAGCGCTTCGACTAGCGCCGCCTGCACCATATCTTCCACGAGGTCGAAATGCTTGAGTCCGAAAATACGCGACAAGATCGCCACGAGTCGCCCTGACTCGTGGCGAAAAAAGTGTTCCAACAGCTGAGAAGTTGCCAGCAGAGAAGCCGACCCTCCGGCCGATTCAGCCAGATCGCCGGAGGAGTCGACTTGCCATCGCGCCTTTGCGTGCTGATTCATGTTGTCGGAACCTCGAGCCTATTCCTTGGGAGCTCCGACACCCGCCATTTGCCGGATTTCGACTCGCCCCCC
>JBKJSI010000515.1:0-3391 GCA_046595915.1 Pirellulaceae bacterium | reverse complement strand
GATCAAGGCAAGACAAGATTCCGCCATTGTCGAGTAGATACGCGCGGTTCTCATAAACAATGGGCGTCGGCATATAGGGCCCACCACGCATCACGCTCCAGAGAAATGCGTCGGTCGGTTTACCATTTTCGGGAATTTTGAGTTCACCGCGCGCGGAATGCTTGAGCGCAAGGATCGGTTGCACCGGCGCGTAACCACTTGTGAGCAGCGCCGTCGTTGGCGTGACTTGCGGAGTAGGAACGACGATCTCCGAAAAGCCGCCCATGGTCCAGAGCTGGCTTCCCGTTCGTGCATCGTATCCGGCGGTGCACTTGGTGCCGGTTGCGATTACGGTCGGCGTTCCATCGGGCGCATAGAAGGCGACCGGGCTGCTCCAAGTCGGAATTTCCGTGCGGGCGGTTTTCCAACGCACTTCGCCCGTGCCAATATCGAGCGCCGCCACAAAGCACTCGTCTTGTGCGTCGCATTGGATGATCACCATATCCTCAAAGATGAAAGGCGAACTGCCAAAGCCCCACTGATACGACTTGTCGTAAAACCAACCGCTATCGAGCATGCCTAGGTCCTTCTTCCAAAGCTGCTTCCCTTCGAGGTCATAGCAGTAAATACCTGCGCCGCCAAAAAAGGCGATGACATGCTTTCCATCGGTGGCCGGCGTGGCATTGGCGTGGCTACTTTTGAGATGGCGCTTGACCTTCGGAACTTCCTTTGCTGCTTCCTGCTTCCAGCGGAGTTCGCCGCTATCGAGGTTGACACACCAAAGCTGGTAGGAACACTCGCCTTCGGAATCGACCGAGTCGACATCGCCATAAGCGCCGGTGCGAAAACCTTTCGCGTCGGTTGCCTGAACCGCCGTTGTCAAGAAAACACTTTTGCCCCACACGATCGGCGATGAAGTGGCTAGTCCATCAATCGGGAATTTCCAAGCGATGTTTTTTCCACTGGCGCCGTTCCACTCCGTTGCAATCGGCTGAGCGCTGTTGATGCCTCGCGCGAGCGTGCCGCGAAAGCTTGGCCAGTTTTCACTCTCCATCGGAAAATCGGGACCGAGCTCGACTTTCGGCGCCTCGACCGTTGCATCGGGGGTCGGCTTTGCGTCGGCTGCGCCATCGACGAGTCGCTTGAAGATTGACTCCCGTTCGCCGACTTTCCAGTTCATCGCAGTGACGGCATCTTTTTCCCTGGTGAAGGAGACGGTCAAACCGCGAGCGGAAAATGTACCGTTCTCTTCGGCTTGCAGCGGCGTGGCTCGCTCGGTCTCTGGATCAAAAGCTTGGAACTGACCATTGTTGATGCGGAGAACCAATTTAAGTCCCGCTTCCGATTTGTAGGTTCCTTCGTAGATTTTGAATTTATCGGTATCGGCGCTCGCGGCCTTGCGCTTTTCATATTCTGCGATTGCGGCCTCGGGCAACGCCTTTTGAAGCAGCTCCACCGACTTCTTGGCCGGCTCGGAATCGGCAGAAGCTTTGGCAATTAACTTCGCAGTCGCGAGCGCCTCAAGCATCGCCTTCTCGGTTGCTTTACCGGACTCGATAAAGAGGCGAACCATGTCTGGCTGTTGCAATGCAACGGCGCTGCCGATGACGGCATCGAGATCGTCCGCGCCATGTTTCACCAGCGCTTCAACGGTCGCGGTTGACTTCTTGCCTACCGCCCAAGTTAAAGGCGAAATTCGATAGAACTTATCTTTGGTGTTGGGCTTTGCGCCGGCGTCCAACAGAAGTTTGGCCACTTCATCGTGGCCATGATTGCAGGCAAGAGCCAGTGCGGTCACGCCGTACTCGGTGGGTGAATCGACGTCGACTTTCTTGGCAATGAGTTCTTTTACCTTTGCGGCATTACCACGCCGGGCGGCGTCGCGTAGTAGTTCGCCGTCATCGGCGAAGAGAGTGGCGGAATTGAGGCAGAGAAATACAAAGGTCATCACGACCCGAAAGGTACAAAACATGAGCATGATCCATCTGGAGGAATAAGGCGTCTATTGTGACCTTACGCCGGAGATGGAACAAGTTGCAGAAAAGCGACAATCGTCGGTGGACTAAGCGGCGCTGGAAAGATGTTCGGCGGCGAATAACTTCACTCGCTTCACCATGGCATAGAGGCCATTGCGCCGGGTCGAGCTAAGGTGTTGTTTCAGGCCCATTTTTGCGAAGAGGTCGTCGACATTCAGTTGCAACGCTTCTTCCGGAGTCTTGCTGCGAAAAATGGTGAGCAGGATGGCGACGAGGCCTTTCACGATCGCGGCGTCACTATCGGCTTCAAACTCGAGCTTGCCCTCAGTCAGCGAAGGAACGAGCCAAACCGTGCTCAGGCAGCCTTCGACTTTGTTCTCATTGGTGCGATGTTCCTCCGGCAGCGGCGGAAGCTTGGCGCCGAGTTCGATGATATAGGCATAACGCTCTTCCCACTCTTCGAGGATGTCGAAGGTGTCGAGAAGTTCGTCGAGGTCGGTCTTGAGCATGCTACGGGTCATGTGATTCAGTTGAGCCGGAAGCGTAAGCGCTCCGGAGTTTCATATACGCTACTTCCGGGTAGCGGTAGCGGCGCACCGCGTAGTCCGGGTGGCGGGGGCGCACCGCGTAGCGGAAGCCCCCGAAAACTCGCTCTGCTTTATTATAGCGCGGCGGACGAATTTGGCGCGGGCGATTGCGCAAGTCTCGATCAGATCTTACCTTAGCTGGCTTTCGCGATCCGCGCGAGGATCTCGATGTTGTTCAAAACCGCGTCTAGCGACACATCGGCCCACTCTTTGAGTTTGTGCTTGATGATCGCCAGTTTCACGGCCTCCATGCTTTCCGCCAGATCAGCAGGGACGTTTTTCCACGTAAGCGGCGGGCCCAAGTCGGCGGAGCCGGAGCCGGCGACATCGGCCCATTCCCCGCTCATTAGCGGGTCGGTGGCGGGGCTCGCGGACTTCTTGGCTTCTTCGCCAAAGTCAGGCCCTTCGTGACTCGGGCCTTCACTACCTGAGCCGCCTTCGGAATCACTAGAGTACTCGTCGTCGTACTTTGTCTTTTCACGCGTTGCTGCCGGTTCTTTTTCCAATACGCTTTCTTCGCGCGAGATCGTATCGTGGGTGATGTCGCCACTGGCCATGCGCGTCGCGGTGATTGTTTCAAACCGCTTCGACTGCATCTGTTTGATCGACCATTTTTCGCGAAGGGCCCCTTCGAGCCACATCTCGGCGTCGTCCCATTCCATTGCGGCGAGGAAATGGCTCCAGTAGAGGCCGCTGTAGTCGGTCTGCGTATCGCCGAAGCGCCCGAAGACGCGGCGGAGTCGGCCGACGTGTTGAGGCGAGACATCGCCGACCAGCCGGCTCCAGGCTTCGTCAGTGCGAGATTCGATGTCGCCGCTGTTCCCAAAGTTCCTCGCGGTTTCGATGATC
>JBKJSI010000174.1:0-3627 GCA_046595915.1 Pirellulaceae bacterium | reverse complement strand
AATTAACTCGGCAAGGGCCTCAGCACCGTTGGCGACGATGTAATCGTCGAGACCGACCTTTTGTGGCGATTCACCGGCGGCAACCGGCACCTCTGGAAGTCGCACCACACGGACAGTGGCGCCCGCATCCCGTAGCCGTTTGGCCAACCATTTCTCGGCCAGTTGTATTTCCGGGTTACGGCCGGCATCGGAGTCGAAAATGATGTAAACATCTCGACCGCGGAGGGGCATTGCGGCAAGGGTGGGGTGTAATCCATTCGAGGCGCGGACTTTTGCGCCCCACACGCCCACTAGGCCGACGCAGGCGTAACCAGCCTGAGTGGCGGCGAGACACTTCTTTTCTCCCTCCGTGAAAGTGAGCGGGCGACTCGAGTCATTGATCGCGGTCCAAGCGTGCCTCGGGACATAGATGAGGTTACCTTGGCCCTTTGGCGACTCATACTTTGCTACTTTGCCTTCTCTTGAGCGTCGTGGCCGATCAGGCTTGATGCGGGTAAGGATAGTGCCGCCATCGGCACCGGAATACGGATACGCGATACCACAGCTGATTTCTGGGTTTGGCTTCGACCATCTGAGGGGACTCGCAATCTCGATAGCACTTGTGGCAGAGTAGATTCCGGCAGCAGCGATCGTCTCGTCGGTGAGCCCACTGGCGCGGAGTTCGGCGAGATGGTGCGGGAGTAGTGTTGCTTGATTGCCAATGTCAGCAGCGGGCCGCCCATCATTGGACGAGTCATCAGGGTCGTGCTCAGCCTCCTCATTGAGCGAGGGGTAACCATTGATTGCATTAGGCGATCGTGATATCATTGATATTACTGGTCTCTTTGACGGGGGCTAGTTTCTTGGCCAGCGGCACCACCCGCTGGCTTTTTTCGTCCTTACTTTTGTTGGTGGCCTCTCGCAATCACCAACTCCTCCGCTGCTATGAGTTGGCGTTCTCGCTCCGATGGCGAACATGACAATCGCTGTTCGTCGGTAGTGGAATCCAGGGCCGAATCAACGCCATTGATCTTGGCGAGCCACAGCTGGTAATAATTCTGCGTCGTGTAGCGCCTCCCCCCAACAACGATCGTGCTGAGCCGATGGCCCCGGATGCCGCGTAGCACCCACCGCCAAGCGGTCGAAAGCGCCACTCCCTCTTGATGAGCAAGCATGGAAAGGGGGATTCGCGTCTGCTGGCTCGGCAAAGTCGAATGCATTTGCAATTCCTCATAGAATATCGAGTACGTGTAAGCTCGATCGATATTACGCTGGCTGCCAAGGGAAGAAAACGCAAAGCCGTTGGCCGTGCGGAGTCGTCTCGGGGACGTTGCGAGTAGAAGATTCTGCGAGGCTAGTCGCGAAATAACCGGGTGAATTAAGAATCTTCCTTGGCCTCTTTCTTTACTGATGTATTAGCTGGTGTTGCTGTCCGAGGTTACCCGCCCTGCGTTACGTCACCGACGCCGGCTGTCATCCCCCAGGCGTACTACCGAACGGTGTTGTCCAAGATGAAGCACCCGCTCACGCATCGACGCTTGAAGTGGAGTTGGGGAGTGGATTTCTTTCATGCTTGTGAATACTTATCGAAACTCGCCGAAGCGATCTTTGGCGGCGGGAGTGAGCGGGCCAATGCGTGGGCGGAGAAACAGCGCCACACCTTGCGACATGAAACCAGCGCGGTGGCCAAGGTCATCACCAGCGCGGCCCAGCAGAAACGCCGTCAGGGGCTCCAGGGAACGAAGAAGGACTGCGGCGCTCTCCCACCAGTGATTGAAGTGCTTCAGCGAAGTCGCCGGTGGAAATTCCTTTAAGGTAAAGCCAGGGAATGAGTTCTTCGATTGCTTTCGTCTCGCGGAGATACGCGGGTAAAATGCTCGGTGTGAACGTGACTCGCTGCTCAGGATCGGAGGTGTTGTCGCGAACTCGGCCTTGGGTAACGGGAATGGCGCCAGCGCCGGTCAGGATTTCTCGCTCAGGCAAACGTCCATTCTTGACCACGAGTCGCCTATCGTGGGAATCTCGACGATCTTCATGCTGGGCAATGAAGGATTCGACTTCGGCATCAATGGCCGATTGAAGCATTCGTCTGGCGCCTTCACGAACCAGTTCATCCAAGGGGCTTTTCTGGTTGAATTGAGCTCACAAAGACAGTACCTCCGGCGCAATTTGTTCGTCTATTAGCACCGAGCGTCGCTCTGTTTTACTCTGATTCAGGGCGTGTACTTGTGCCCGCTTTGGGACGCTGAAGGGTTGAAGTTTCAGCAGGATGCGCCGCTTTTACAAATCAATCAAGAACACGACTTCTGAGTGCGGCCGGGCAAGGTCGCGTATTCGAGCGGGTGCAAATCCCGCCTCGGTAAGGATTGGCCATCCGCCGAGTAGCAAGCCCTTGGAGGAAGAGGAGTGATCCTTGACTTTAAGCGTAGGGTAGCGAGCGTGTAGGCCGTAAATCGAAAGGTTGAAGGTATTGAGCCCCGAAATCGTGCAAACAGGAATGAGGACGCCCTTCAGATGGCGGAACTCAACACGCTTCCAGGCGCAATGGCTGCCTGGCTGCGATTCCTCGGGGTCGAAGGCCATGGCATGCATAACACGACGAATACGCGGTAACCCGGGAGGCCCCCAAGTCTGCTTCTCGTTACGAGGAGGGGATTCGATCAACTGAAAGAAGGGAGAAAGGATTCATCAGGCCTGGGGAGTCGGATTGTTTCGTAGTACCAGTGAAGGCAGGTAATACTGCCGGAGGAAAGGAGACGACATATGGCTGCGCGATGTAGCGAAACACCTGCCGTGCCCAGACGCGGAGAACGGGTGGCCACAAAACTGCATCGCATCGCGGAGAAAGCCCGTCAAGAACGTCAATTTCGGTTCACAAGTTTATACCACTTGCTGAATGCCGACCTGATGGAGCAATGTCATCACCAGCTGAGGGCAGATGCTGCATCGGGCATTGATGGTGTTACTAAGGCGGAGTACGAGCAGGGGTTGTCCGGCAATTTGACACGACTCGAAAAACGAGTGCAGCAGATGGCCTACCGACCTCAGCCAGTACGCCGTGTGTATATTCCGAAACCAGGAACCGACAAGCAGCGTCCGCTGGGCGTCCCAGCCCATGAGGATAAAGTTGTGCAAGCTGCAATCGTCGCCATACTGGAGCCGATCTTTGAATCCGATTTCATCGACGACTCCTATGGTTTCAGACCGCATCGTGGATGCCACGATGCACTGCGAGCACTTAGCCGAACGGTCGAGTCGGGGAAGACAAACTGGATCGTGGAAGCGGACATCAAAGGATTCTTTGATAACGTGGACCATGACTGGATGATGAAATTCCTGGCCCACCGCATTGGCGATAAGCGGATTCTTAGGTTGATCAAGCGATTGCTACGGGCAGGCGTCATGGAAACCCTCAAGGAATGGCTCAAGTCGACTCGCTCACAGACGGCCACATTGGACGTCTGGCAACGAGTCTGCGCCAAACTGCGAGGGCATTATGCCTACTACGGTGTTACGGATAACTATCCTGGTATTCTGCGCTTTGCCCATGCAGCCCGTCGGCTACTGAAAAAGTGGCTGGGGCGGCGAGGCGATAAACGCCGCATGAACTGGGAAAAGTTTGCGCTAATGGAGAAGCGTTTCCCGCTA
>JBKJSI010000486.1:0-5747 GCA_046595915.1 Pirellulaceae bacterium | reverse complement strand
CGCGCGACGGCCAGGTCGTTGGCGCGATTTTGATTCGTGGATAGATACCGTAGGGGCTCATGAGCGATGGAAGTCCGCTGCTGAGGATTGGCGGCGAAAGATTGGGCGACGAATAGGAAGGGTAGGTATGAAAGTACAATGAGGGATCGACGCCGTAGGGACTGTAGCCGCCAAGGCCATTTCCTCCCGGTCCGAAATAGCCAGGGCCATAAAGTCCATAGCCGTAAGCGCTGTAGCCGTGATAGGGATGGCCGAAGTAGTTGGGTGAAAACGCGCCTTGGTTGATGGAGCTCGATGGAGTCGGGGAAGTTGGAAAGAGGTAGGTTTGGCCGGAAACGGAGAGGGGCGAAGCGAAAAGCATTGCGAGGACGCAGAGAATCAAGAACGATTTCATGACGGGCTCCTTCGGTGAGTGAGCGCCTGTCTAGTTTGCATTTACGACGGCGTGTTGGGCCTAGACGGTAACTTTTCGCGGGCGGCGAGATTTTGATTTTGCGGTGGACTGTGTTACTGGTGCGATTGTTTCGCGATTCTCTTTGACAGCGGCGTAAGTGAACCAGATTTCTCGCGTAGCTTTGTTACGGGCGCAGACCTCGAAAACGTCGCAAAGGACATTTTCATTTTCAATGCGGGATTGGCGGATTGATTTGAGGCCGAGTTTTGTGAGGACTTCTTGGGCGTCGGCGCGGTCGGCGATGAGGTAGGGATTTGCGTCGGAGCCGTCACCGCTATTGAGAATGCCTTCGAGGCAGGCAGCGGATGTAAATCGCTCTAGTTCAGCATCGTCGGCATCGCCCAGTTCAAGGGCGGCAATCGCGGCGAGACGGTGAAAGTGGGGGGAGAGGGCGAAATGTCTCGTCCATTGACGGGCGAGGGTGCTGACCGTTTCAAATTGGCCTTCAATGAATGCTTGTTCGAGGGTCAAAAGTGAAGGAGCCGAGGAACCGGGCTCGGTTGCGATGGCGAGTGTGGCGGCTCGATATCGGTCTGCGGTGGGTTGCACCAGGAATTCGCGGTAGAGGTCGACCATGCTTTTCGACTCTCTTCGGGTGGCCGCAGAGTCGTTTGCAGCGGGAGTTGGCCCGCAAGCGTGCCTGACTTGCTTGTTCAGCTGGGCAAATTTCTTGAGCGGCGTTATCGAACGCCGAGTTTTCGAACTCATTCGGCTCAACCAACATGACCAATCAATATCGCGCATGCATCGTGCGATGCGACCTCATGTATAAGCGTACCAAGCCTACCTGCAAAAAGACAACACCTTGCGGCCACTTTTATTGAGAATCAGTGTCGATGCGACATCATCTCGATCGATGTGCGTTGCAATTCAGCATCGACGCAAGAGTCGATCGGTGTCAGTGGTGCGTAAGAATCGTGTGCTGAATTTGGCAACTCGACAATGACAGCGGCTTTAGCACTTTGCATTCAAGACGCGCTGCAAATGAAAGTGCATTGAAACCGTCGAAACGCCCTTTGAAAGCGAGATTCCACGTCGTGAATGAGAAAGACGAGAAGATGGCATGAGAGCTTGCCGTCGCGCGATTATTTAGGCCTGGCCGTCGAAATTGCTTCCCGTGTCGATGTTCTTGGCGATGGTTTGCAGCATTTCGACCATTTGCTGGCCTTGCTGTTTAACAATGTTGAGTTGCTTGGCTTGGATCGTGAACTGAATTTGGGAGGCGGTGGCGCTGCTGGCTGCGCTTTGGGCTGAGCTGCAGTCCATGATGGGCCTCCCTCTTTAAGCCGCGAGCGAAATTGAGAAACGGGCTAACGACTTTAGATCGGCCCGATTGTGTAGCCGCTTCAGTTGCATCATCAAATTTGCCGCCTGGAATGATTGTGCTCTGTGGGGTTGGACGAGGCCTTCGACCGAAGGGGAAGCGAAGTTGCTCCGCGGCTAACCAAAGGAACAGATGCAATTGGGCTGCTTGACGTGGCCAACCGCCTTGGCATTTTTGGCCTGTCCTAGGCCATCACAGCGCCAAGGTAGCTGTGTTTTGGCGGCAATCGGGGTTGCGACTATGGTGCCAGAAGATAACAATGCTGTAATCAAATTACGAAACAGTTATCTTTTTAGAAGTCATCTATGCCGCGAACGACCCAAGTGACCCCAAGCACTGTTGCCAAGGATGCAATCGCTAGTGTTGTCGTGTTTCTTGTTGCGTTGCCTCTTTGCCTGGGAATCGCCCTGGCAAGTGGCGAGAAAGTTCCGCTCTTTTCTGGGCTTATCGCTGGGGTGGTTGGCGGGATCGTGGTCGGTCTCCTCAGCGGATCGCAGACGAGCGTGAGTGGGCCAGCGGCTGGATTGACGAGTGTGGTTGCATTGCAAATTGCGACGCTCGGTTCGTTTGAGGCGTTTCTCCTTGCGCTCCTGCTCGCTGGGCTTATTCAAATCGCGCTGGGTATAGCTCGGCTCGGATTCTTATCCTCGTTTTTTCCTTCGAGTGTTATTCATGGACTTCTTGCGGCCATTGGGGTCATCCTCATTCTGAAACAGCTTCCCCATCTTGTGGGGCACGACGTGGATCCCGAAGGGGAAATGTCGTTTTTCCAAAACGACAAGAGGAATACGCTTACCGCGTTATTGGATATTCTGGGCGACATCCACTTCGGCGCCGCCGCCATTGGCATTTCCTCGTTCGCGCTGCTCATGGTGTGGGACTCGTTCAAATCACTGAAGAAGCTGGCCATTCCGCCGAGTTTACTGGTGATCTTTTGGGGGATCGGTTTGAACGCGATTTTAAAGTCGTTTGGCGGTGATTGGGAAATCGGGCCCACGCATCGCGTAGCTGTGCCGACGCCCGAGGACATGGGTGCGTTTCTCGGGCTTATTCGAACACCTGATTTCGCTCAGTGGAGCAATCCAGCCATTTACACGGCGGCGCTTACCATTGCTGCTGTCGCCTCGCTCGAAACGCTATTGAATATCGAAGGCATTGACAAACTTGATCCCAAACAGCGTGTCTCGCCTCCCAATCGCGAACTCTTCGCCCAGGGCGTTGGCAATGTCATCAATGGGTTAGTTGGCGGCTTGCCTGTGACATCTGTCATTGTTCGCAGTTCTGTGAATCTCAACGCGGGCGCACAGACTCAATCGTCAGCAGTTATGCATGGCGTATTGTTGGGTGGATTTGTCTTTTTCTTCCCCGCGTGGCTCAATACGATCCCCATTTCCTGCTTGGCGGCGATTCTGCTTTCCGCGGGTATTAAGCTTGCCAGCCCGGCTCTTTTTGTGCGAATGTGGAAAGATAGTTACGCTCAGTTTGTGCCCTTCTTTCTAACGCTCGTGGCGATCGTGCTCACCGATCTGCTGACTGGCGCGCTGATTGGACTCGCGCTCAGTTTGGCGTTCATCCTCAGCAGCAATTTTCGCCGCCCTTTACGCAAAGTTGTCGAGAAAAGGCATGAAGGCGAAGTCACGCGTATCGAGCTCGCCAATCAGGTGAGTTTCTTGAATCGGGCCGCGATCGATAATGCGCTCGAAACTACTCTGCGCGGCACTCACCTTCTGATTGACGCGAGGCATACAGACTATATCGATCCTGATATCGTCGCATTGATTCGCGAATTTCGCGATCGCGCTGCGCCGGCGCGCGGGGTACGACTTAGCCTCTATGGGTTTAGCGGGAAGTTTCCCTTAGAAGACCAGAACTACCTTAAGGACTACACGACGAAGGAGATTCAATCACAGCTTACCCCCGCGGCGGTGCTGCAACTGCTCAAAGAAGGCAATGAGCGATTTCGAACGGGCAACGTATTGCCGCGTGATTTTCGTCGACAATTAGCCGCAGCAGCACAGGGGCAATATCCGCTCGCCGTTGTTCTTAGTTGCATTGATTCTCGGTCGCCCGCCGAACTCGTTTTTGATTTGGGGCTCGGAGATATTTTCAGCGTACGTGTCGCGGGCAACATTACGAGTCCCAAGGTCTTGGGTAGCATCGAATATGGTTGTGCAGTGGCCGGCGCGAAGCTCGTTCTGGTACTAGGGCATACCAAGTGTGGCGCCGTCACCGCCGCCACGACTTTTGCCTGTTCCTCGCAAGATGTCTCCGACGCAACGGGCTGCGGAAATCTGGAACCGATCATGACGGACATTCAACGCTGGATTGATCCTGACACGCGCAGTCGGTTTTCGCAGGTGAATGGCATTGAAAAAGCAGCCCTCGTGGACCACGTCGCGGCGCGGAATGTGATTGCCACCGTGGGCCAAATCCGCCTGGAAAGTGAGACCCTATCCCGCTTGTCTGATGAAGGAAAAGTCGCCATCGTCGGCGCTATGTACGACGTTGGCACCGGGAAGCTCGAATTCCTCGATGACACCCTTATCAATCCAACGGAATCCCTGCTCAAAGCGACTCGCAGGCCAGGACTTGTGTCTTAAGGAGGAATTGACTGTAAAGCAAACTTGACTTTGTGTCGTGCTCGCTTTACAATTCAAGCGTGTTCCAGGTACCATCGAAACCGGAGTGCGCTTCTCATGAAAACGTTGTCTGCCTCGGAGCCGCAGCGTAAATCAATGACGCTCGGCATAGTTATTACGGTGATTTGGGTAGTGATCTATTTCGCCGCCCGTTTTGTGCTCGATAAGGGCTTCGCAGCGCCGCAGGGCGTCAAAATCGCGGCCGCCCTGCTGCCGGTTATTCCGACCGCACTATTTCTTTGGGTCGTCGTTTCCGCGATTTGTGGGCTAGACGAGCTGCATCGCAAAGTTCACTTAGAGGCTTTGGTAATCGCGTTTCCGCTGTCGATCTTGATGCTCGTCACACTGGGATTTTTGCAACTGGCAATCGACTTGCCAGCGGAGAATTTTAGCCTGCGCCATATCTGGGCGTTCATGCCGGCGATTTATTTCGCCAGCTTGGCGATCACCTGGAGGCGTTACCAGTGAAAAACACACTAAAGGTGTTGCGCGCCGAGCGAAATTGGACTCAGGCGGATCTGGCCACGCGCCTCAGCGTTTCGCGCCAGACGGTGAACGCGGTTGAAACGGAGAAGTATGAACCGAGCCTCACGCTCGCTTTCAAAATCGCCAAACTGTTTGGAAAGCCAATTGAGGCGATCTTTGAAAGTGTGGATGCGGCGGAAGTAAGCGGTGCATCGTCCAGCTAATTCAGTTTAGCGTCGCGGTGGATTCACTTCGCGGACGACGGCGCCAAACTTCTCCGATGTGATTAGCATCGAAAACGCGGCGACCTCTTGAACTTCATTGCTGCTCACGGAGGCATAATCGAACCGGCCGCGAAGGTCGGTGTAACCATCTTTGAAAAATTTCACAGCGCCATCTTGGCCCTTTGAGTAAACCTTAACATAAGCGCCACTGACTGGCTTTTGGTCGGGCGAAGTGACGCGGACTTGGCCATAATTCTCCAGCATTTGGACGGTGAGCGAGTTGGCATAGTAGGCCTTTGATTGGGTTTTGCCGCCCCCTTCGATTTCGACGAGGACGTTGCTTTGTTGAAACTGCTCAGGCAAGTCAACTTCGGTTGCTCCGCTTAGTTTTTCGAGTGTGAGTTTCTTCGTGAAATTGGGTCGCACGAAGGAGAATTGCCCTGTGCTTTCCTTGACGAATGGGTTGTTGCTAAAGAGGAGCTCGAGGTCCATCAGGTAGTAATTGACGGTGACCTCCGTCACGTTTTGATGCTCAATCTTGACCTTTTTGGCTTCGACCTTGAGGTCGAGCGAGGGCTCCTTGGCGGCGAGTTCGGCTTGGGTTTGCTCGCGGTTTCTGGCGTCGACTGCTTGGGCGGCGG